>JAFVBU010000120.1 GCA_017479805.1 Ruminococcus sp. | reverse complement strand
GGGTTCTTCCCCAAACCCCTTTCCTAAAACTTTCATATTTAAATTTTTACCCCTGATAGGGCGCACTCAAAATGTTACAGCTTTGGAAGTTGTACGGTGCGCCCTATCAGGGGTAAAAATTTGGATCAAAAGTCTTTGGAAAGGGGGTTCGGGGGTGACTCCCTACAGTGTAGGGAGATGTCCGAAGGACAGAGGGTCGTCGCCGCTGTTAGCGGAACCTTTCCTCAGAAAGGTTTCCCCCGATAAAAAGTATGAATCCCCGTAAGAGCCCCCGAGAGAGGAGCGCTCGCTTATTACTTACTGGTTTGCTCTGCCGAGGAAAGCGGCGCCGATGATGCCTGCGTCGTTGCCCAGCTTAGCGATAACTATTTCGCAGTTCTTGGGTGAATTTCTGGTGTAAACTTCCTTTGCAACAAGCTCCTTCATGGGGAGGAGGAGCGGATCGCCCTCGTTGCATACTCCGCCGCCGATACAGAGAATATCGGGCTGGAAGATGTTGATAGTATTGGTGATACCTGCTGCGAGGTACTTGATGTACTTGTCAACCACAGCCTTTGCGTACTTGTCGCCTGCTCTCATGCAGTCAAATGATGTGCGTGCAGTTACCTTGCCCTTTTCCTCTGCCATCTTGTTCATTGCTGAATCGGGGTGCTCTGCCATTGCTTCCTTTGACATACGGATAAGACCTGTTGCTGAGGAATAAGCCTCGAAACAGCCCTTTCTGCCGCATGAGCACTGTGCGCCGTCCACCTCGATAACGGTGTGACCGATCTCAGCGCCTGCAAAGTTTGAGCCTGCGTAGATCTTGCCGTCGATGATGATTCCGCCGCCTACGCCTGTGCCGAGAGTGATGCATACAGCGTTCTTTGCGCCCTTAGCTGCACCTGCAACGTACTCGCCGTAAGCTGCTGCGTTTGCGTCGTTTTCGATGAATACGGGCTTGTCGATGGTTTCCTGTATGTACTTAACCATAGGTGTATCCTTGAAGCCGAGGTTGTTGGAGTACTCGATGATACCTGTTGAGCTGTTAGCGATACCCGGTGTGCCTATGCCTATCCACTCGATATCGTCCATAGTGAGGTTTGCGTTCTTTACAGCCTCGATAGCCATTCTTGCCATATCATCGGCAATTTCCTTTTCTGGACGAGGGCAGTTGGTCTTGGTGCTTGCCTTTGCAACAATGTTGTACTCCTCGTCAACTACACCTGCAACGATATTTGTACCGCCCAGATCGATTCCTACATAATATTTCATTTTTATATCCTCCTTATTTTAAGCAGTTGTCATTATCACACTGCATTTTCCCGTTATTCTGCAATTTTCCGTTCCGCATGGAAAGAAAACGCTCGAACCCTTTGTTATGTCGATTTTTCCGCCGTCGTACTCAACCTCTCCGCTTCCGTCAATGACAAGTACATGAACGAAGCAGGAGCGCCCAACATCGTTCAGGCTGTCGTATATGTCGAGCTTCATCACATGGAAATAGGGACAGTCCGCAAGATGCTGAAGTTTCAGCCCGTGAGTGCGCTCTGTCTCAGGCGTAGGATAAACCTCTGAGGGCTCGGTGTCCATGACCTCCAGCGCCTTTTCTATGTGAAGCTCACGGGGCTTGCCGTCGATTCCGAGCCTGTTGTAGTCGTAGACACGGTAGGTCACATTTGAGCTTTGCTGTATCTCCGCAAGAAGTATGCCCTTGCCGATAGCGTGGATAGTGCCCGACTTTATGAAAAACGTGTCCCCTGCTTTCACAGGAACTCGCCTTACAGCGTCCATGACCCTGTTTTCCGTGACGGCTCTGCGTAATTCTATATCAGAGAGCTTTTTTTTGAAGCCGTAAATTATCTCAGCGCCCTCGTCAGCCTCAATGACGTACCACATCTCGGTTTTTCCGCTGTCGTGCTCGTATTTCTCCGCATAGGCATCGTCGGGGTGGACCTGCAATGAAAGGTCGTCCTTTGCATCTATCAGCTTGACGAGAACGGGGAATCTGTCTCCGCTGCGGAAATCCTTTCCGACTGCTTCGGGGTGCTGACGGATGAACTCGCTGAGTGTCATGCCCTTAAATTCGCCGTCTGCAATGATACTCTCGCCGTCGGGGTGACAGCTAAGCTCCCAGCTTTCGGCAAGCCGCTCTGCATCGCTGACTTTGCCGAAACGTTCACGAAGCCTTGTACCGCCCCATATATAGTCTTTTATGACTGGTTTCAGTAAAAATGGTCTCATAGCTTTCCTTTGTTATCAGTCTAAATCTTTGTATCTGTAAACGTTGAAATCGATGTACTGCTCGTCGCCGTAGTAGCCGTCAAGCCTGCCGTGGTCGTCGTACTGCCAGAACGTCCAGTCCACAAGGTCGGGCTCGAAGTTCACGCTGCGTATCCACAGGGGATAGTCGGAGAAATCCTCCTTGACATAGCGGTAGTACACGGGCAGAGTAGTATAGATCATCGGCTTGACACCGTAGTGCTCCTCAAGCCTTTCAAGGAGCGGTCGGAGTATAGCCTCTGTTTCCTCCTGAGTGGGCTTGTTCAGCTTTTTGTCGCCGTAATACTCAATATCCACCACGGGAGGGAGCGTTATCTCGTCCCTGTCAACAGCGGCAATGAAGTTTTCAGCCTGAGTTTCGCCTGCGCTGTCGAAGCTGAAAAAGTGGTATGCCGATATCTTTATCCCTGTTTCGGCGGCACGTTCCATATTTCTGCGTATGGACTCGTCGGTGTGACCGCTGCCCTCGGTAGCTTTTACGAAAGCGAATCTGACGCCCTGCTCCTCCAGCTTCTGCCAGTCGATATCGCCCTGATAGTTGGAGACATCAACTCCGAAAACGGGGTATTTCTCGGTGTTGACCCTTGCTTTCGAGAAAAAGCAGGATGAAGCCCACGCAAAGCCTGTCATAACCAGTCCCAGCGACGCACATATTATTTTCCTAATGGTATCATGCATTCAGCAATGCTCCTATCGTTCTACACTTATCCCAAATATCTATACCTATAATATAATACCCTAAAATCACGAAATAGTCAACAGTTTTTTGAAATTTAGTGTGTTTAGTGTGCGAGTGTATAAGTGTATAAGTGATCAGTTCTTTAGGTGGCAGGTGTCAGGCATCCTCCCGTATTTGATGAAGCGTGCGGCGGCGTTCCCTACAAAGTTTCATTCAACCATTCTCAACGAGAGTAAAAGTCCGCCAAAACACATAATCCCCCAAATGATCCAATCTTTTAACATACACCAAACCACTGACCGGCGTTCATTTATTGTACACATTTCTAATATTTATTCTACAAGGCGTATTTTTTAACATAAAATATACAGATAATAATAATTGAATTTAGCATACAAGGGTCAGTTATCTCGTTTTTTTAGTAAGAATCCACAATAATAATTCGTTTGTTTATTTAATAGTTCCATATTATTGACATTTTTTTGCATTTATGATATCATTTATTATATGTAGATATATCGGGACTATCAACTGACTGTATTACTGTCAGCCAAACAGACAAATATACATCCGTCCTGTAAATTTCATGTCTCTTCCTTTTTTATGTGGGTGATCTGTATGAAATGGATACATATTGCAACCTTGACCGCAGCAGCCGTATTCATCTTCGGCTGTTATGCATTCAGTTCAAAAAAATGTAAAGGAGAGGGCATCGGTCCCGCTCTCCGCAGACTTCTCCTCTGGACAGGCTCGGGAGTGTGCTCCTACGCTCTGGCTATGGCTGCTGATACGCAGTTTTTCGCCTATTTATTCTACAGCCTTTACCATATCTTCATTTTAGCTATGGCTACGGCTCTGGTGGTCTTTGTCCGTGAGTATACGGGCATAAAGGCGCTGATAAAGTATGATCTGCGATTTATAGGCATCGCTTCCCTTGTGGATATGATAATTCTCCTTGTCAATCCCTTTGTCCACTGGGTATTCAGGCTCAAAACGGTAAAGGATGTCATGGGATATCCCTTTTTCACCATTGCAAAGCGTGAACCGCTGTATGTCTTTCACTTCTGCCTTGCGTTCTTCCTGCTCATCATGGCTGTGTTCATCCTCGCAAGAAAGTTCGTGGGCTCGCCTAAGATATACAAGCTGAAATATGCAAGCATACTGGCGTCTATCTGCCTTGTTATGGGCGGTCATATCCTCTATCTGCATATGCACTTCCCTTTCGACTACTCCATACTTTTCTATGCTGCCATTGCGGTGCTGATGTTCTATTTTTCCGTGTTCTACGTTCCCCGTGGACTTATGGACAGACTGCTCTACTTCACCATCGCAAACATGAAAGACGGTATCGTCTGTGTGGATGTGGACGGGAATATTGCCCACTACAACCAGCCTGCCGCTGATTTCTGCGGCGGTGCCGACCTTGCCGAGAGTATAGACAACTGGTTCAGACAGCACCCCAATGCTCAGGGAAACGACGAGGCAACATGG
The DNA here is from genome assembly GCA_017479805.1 of Ruminococcus sp. Classification (GTDB taxonomy): domain Bacteria; phylum Bacillota; class Clostridia; order Oscillospirales; family Ruminococcaceae; genus Ruminococcus. The sequence goes on along the minus strand of JAFVBU010000120.1, from coordinate 4,165 downwards.
AAAGAGTCCCGTACCATAAACGGCGAAAAGCGCTATTTCACCAACAACTACAAGCGTATCTACGACGAGCGCAGAAAATATCTGGGCTGCTTCTTCATCTACCATGACAGGACAGAAAGCTACAGACGGCTTGCTGAGGAAAAGTACCGTTCGTCCCATGACGGACTGACGGGGCTTTACAATAACGAGCACTTCTGCTCCGAGACCGAAAAGCTGCTGGCTAAGGCTGAGGACGGCGAATATGCCGTTATCTGCGGAGATGTCAAGAACTTCAAGCTCATAAACGATATCTTCGGCTTCGAGGGCGGAGACGAGCTTCTCAGGCAGATCGCAAAGAAGCTCTCCGACACCGTGGGCAGCAAGGGTATCTGCGGCAGACTTTCGGGCGACCGATTCGCTGTGTGTATGCCCAAAGCCGACTTCAACGAGGACGACTTCCGCCGCCTTACCGCTCAGCTCAGCACTTTCTTCGGAAACGACGGCTTCAAGGTGCATATGCACTTCGGTGTGTTCGATGTGACAGACCGCACCGTCAGGGCTTCCCTTATGTGCGACAGAGCAATACTCGCCATCAGCACCATCAAGGAAAGCTACCACAAGGTCATCGCTCACTATGACAGCGGTCTACTTGACAGCTTCCTTTCCGAGCAGAAGATGATAAGCCAGTTCGAGGAGGCACTCTCCAGCGGACAGTTCGTGGCTTTCATCCAGCCCCAGATAACCGTTGACGGTCATATCTTAGGTGGCGAGGCTCTTGTAAGATGGCATCATCCCGTCAGGGGCTATGTGTCCCCTGCCATGTTTATCGAGGTCTTTGAGCAGACGGGTCTTATCAGCAGACTTGACCGCTATATGTGGGAGCTTGCCTGCCGTGAGCTGAGAAAATGGCGTGACGAGGGACTTACCGACCACTACATATCGGTGAATATATCCAAAAAGGATTTCTTCATCATGGATGTGGCTGAGGTGCTTATTTCTCTGGTCAACTTCTACGGTGTCTCCCCTCACTGTCTCCATCTGGAGATAACCGAGACTGCCGTTATGAACGACCCGAAAAAGCAGAGCGCCATCATCGAAAAGCTCCGCAATTACGGCTTTGTGGTGGAGATAGACGATTTCGGCAGCGGCTATTCATCCCTTAACACCCTCAAGGACCTTAACGTTGATGTTCTCAAGGTCGATATGGGATTTCTTACCAAGACCGAAAATCACCAGCGCAGCATGACCATACTCAAAATGATAATCGAGCTTGCCAAGTCTCTGAATATGGAGGTCATCACCGAGGGCGTGGAAACTCCCGAGCAGGTGAGGTTCCTGACAGAGTACGGCTGTGACGTATTTCAGGGCTACTTCTTCGCAAAGCCCATGCAGGTATCGGATTTTGAGGCAAAATATCTCAATGCCTGACTTTTTGAAGCCCTTAGCTGTGCGGACACATTTCCTCACGGCTAACAGCTAAAACTTCCTTTGGAGGATCTATGTTTTTATCTAAAAAAATCTATGCGTCGGCAGCCGTAATTATTCTTGCGGCTGCTGCGCCATGTTCATGTGCAAATAAGGATGAGACCTCCGCCGCAGTCAGCAAACTGGCGGATTTCAGCCCTATAACCGAGATTCAGGAGGGCAGGGAGAATATCTACCTCATCGTAAAGGACCTTGACGACCAGTACTGGAAAGTGCTCAGCAGAGGTGCGGCTATCTCGGGAAACGAGCTGGAGGTCAACGTGTACATGAGCGGTTCGACCGACGAGACCGAGATAGACCAGCAGGTAAAGCTGGTGGACAAAGCCGTTAATTTGGGCGCTGATGCTGTTATCATCGCTCCCGATGATGCGGTGAAGCTCTCGGACTGCGTGAGCCGTGTGCACAAAAAAGGTGTACCTGTGGTTCTGGCGGACACTATGGTCAACTGTCAGGACTACGACGTCTGTTTCATGACCGATAATATGATAGCAGGACGTTCCGCCGCCGAAACTCTCATAGACGATATGCTCAAAAACGGCGTCAGCGAGAACGAGGAAGCCAATATTGCCGTACTTACGGGTGCGGTGACAGTCCCCTCCCTCAGCGAGAGACTGGCAGGCTTCTGCGGCTACTGGGCTGAAAATGCTCCGCAGAAATGGCATATACTTGACGATGTGTGCAAGAGCGACAACTACGAGGACGCTGTGGACGATATCCGCAGGCTGTTCAGCCGCCATGATAATATCAACGGCGTTTTTGCCGCAAACTACTTCACCGCCGCCGCCTTTGCGGACTATCTGAAAAAAACTGACAGCAAGGATATCTCACTGGTGAATTTCGACTTTCCCGACGAGATCAGTGAGCTTATGCGTGATACAGAATTTTCCGTATCCTCCGTGCTCCAGAAAAACTATGACATGGGCTATGAAGCTGTGAAAGCCTGTGTCAGTCTATGCAACGGTGAAGTTCCCGAGCCTAAATTCGTTGACACGGGCATTATGATAATCAACCGTGAAACAAGGAATACTCCGCAGGTACAGGCGATACTGAGCCACTATTAAAGGGGGATATATGAGATCCAGATCAACAGCAGACAAAATGCTTAAAGCAAGCGACCCTGCTATGTCCTATCAGAACTTCATAATCGTTTTCATCATCGTCTGTATAGTCGGACTTGCCGCTATCACTACGCTTTTCAACAAGCGTATCGAAAAGCACGACAAGGAGCTTACTTTCGATATCTGCACCCTTATTTCCGAGAAAATGGACAGCTCCATGAAGTATATGTCCGACTCCGTTAAGGGATGCGCTTCAATGCTCGGCGGTACGCCCATCAAGGACGCCCCCGAGATGATGTACAGCAACTTCAAAAGCGGCATGAACAAGAGCAGTATGGTAAGTATAGGCATTATCGGCAACGACGGCACTGTTTATGCTGACGAAAACGAAAAGGAAGAATTCGAGAAGTGGGACTTAGTCGAAGCCGCTGAAAATGAAGCTATGGCACAAAATAACAACGGTGTTGCCATTTCTACACCGTACCGCTCGGGCAAAACGGGTCAGATGGTATTTACCATCTTCTCGGGAGTTTACCTCAAAGGCGAGAAGATAAGCACCATTTTCATGACCTTTCCCCTGACAGAACTGCAAGAAATGGCTAACAATGAGTCCATGAGCGACGATACCGAGATATGGCTCATGAACCGTTCATCCGACAACTATGTAAGATGTTCGGGTCCTGACAGCGTTATCGGCGGATGGTCAAATTTCAGGATATACAAAAACGAGATAAAGAATAAGTCCGACTACGAAAAGTGGGAAAAAGCCCTGAGAAACGGCGAGAGCTTTGCCGCCGTGAACTATAACCTCAGCGGCACGGACTATACTCAGGTGTTCAGACGTATTGACTTTATGCCCGGCTGGAACGTAGTTGTGAGAACTCCCAGCCACTCGCTTACAAGCACCATGAGACCCGTTCTCATATCAATAGTATTATTCGCAATTTTCCTCATCTGCATCGCTCTCTGGCTGATAATCTTCCTCCATCGCAGAGAAAGCGAGGAAAAGGAAGTTTTCGAGAAGCTGTCGTCCTACGACCCTCTCACACGAATAATGAACCGCCGTGCTTTTGACACAAGAGCGCAGGAACTGCTCAGTTCGCCTAACAACGGCAAATTCTCATTCATGTTCGTGGATATCGACTTCTTCAAGCAGGTCAATGACCGCTTCGGTCACGAGGCTGGCGACAGGATTCTGGAGGAATTCGCCATCACTCTCAGCCACGTTTTCGGCAAGGACGGCTTTGCGGCACGTTACGGCGGTGACGAGTTCGTGGTTCTGGTCAAGGACAAGAGCCGTGAGGAGATAAACAGTATGCTCGAAAAGGCAAGGAATATGCTGGGAGCTATCATTATCGATGACCCTCAGACCCCCGATGCAGAGCGTTTCCACGTGCATTTCAGCGCAGGTATCGCTTCGTTCCCGAAGGATGCAGGCGACTTTGAGGCTCTCCTGAGAAGGGCTGACGATGCGCTGTACAAGGTCAAAGAGGCCGGCAGAGACGGCTACTGCTGGTACGGCGAGGAGTATCCGAGCTGACAAGCTGACGTCAGCTTGACCACGTACACGCTCCCACTCGCAAAGCTCGTTCAGTCTCTGCGAGTCGGGGAATCTGCTTTCGCTCGCTTTTATTAAATTCGTT
>JAFVBU010000119.1 GCA_017479805.1 Ruminococcus sp. | reverse complement strand
CCCAGACACATGGGACAAGGCTCCATCTAGGTATACAGCTTTACCGAGCGGACGTTTATGCCCGAACGGATATCCAGCCTCTGGAGAACACTCAGCTCCGCATGGGCGAGCTTTGGGTTCATAACAGCCGATTCTCCGCTGGTATTATGTCCTTTCACAAGGAGATGTCCGTTGTTGTCAAAGACGGCAGCACCGATGGGTGCACATCCGTTTGAAAAAGCCTTCCATGCTTCTTCAAGCACGATCTGCCATTGAGGTGAAAGATCCTTCCACATAGCAATTCCTCCTATTTTAAATCAAGTCCATTATTATGTCATAGACCTCGCCGCAGGATTTTCCCTGTACGGCATATTGGTCAAGTATACGTCTGAGATACAGCTTTTCCGCTATTTCCACGGCTGTTTCATTGGTGCGCCTGTAACATTCAAGAGCGGCGGTATCCTTTCTTGCGGCTACCTGCTTCACCTCGAAATAGCTTTGAAGCACCAGTGAAAACATTTCTTCATCGCCGCCCTCATTCTTGTAGTCTATTTGCTTTGTCCTGAGAAAAGCGTCCTCATAGATAAAATGCGAGGTTCCCATGTGCAGGTCACGGGCGGCTGAACGAATTGTCTTTATGCCTGTCAGATACACCATCCCGAGACACATATGGCAGGGCTCAAGGGACGAATACAGTACCAGCTCCGAACGGTCGCTGACATTTCTCATGTCGAGCTTGTTCAGCACGTTCACATCAGCGTGGGCAATAAACCTGTTGAGTACATCAGGCTCGCCGTAGCGGTTGTGGTCTTTAGCCAGCAGTACACCCTCTTTGTTGTAGACAGCCGAGCCCGCAGGAACACTGTTATTGCAAAAGGCTTCCCACGCCTCCTCAAAAACCGTTTTTCACTGACGGGAAACATCTTTCCACATATTTTACATCCTCCAAATGAATGAATTTTCCCCATAAATTTTGTCCGTCATGATGTCAAGGTTTTTCGTAGTTTTCGGGCGGTCTTGCTGAGTCGATAAATTCTTCTCTGCAAGCGCCGAACTTTTTATAATTCAGTCTCGCAAGTTCAAGGGAAATACCGTTTGAACCGCTGATATTTTCGGGTTTGTCGGGAGAAACATCGTTCTCCCAGAAGCAAACCTCGCAGACCTGCCAAGCCGTGTCCTCCTGCGAACTGCCGATAAGCGTCAGATTTCCGCAGCAAGGGCACGGATAACGCTCGGTCAGACCGATATGCAGTACTGCAAGCAAAGCCCTCGCCTGCTCGTCGGTAAGCTCATCCACCGCCCTGTGGAGCAGCTTTTTTACATCCTCAGCCATATCAGATAAACCCGTTCTTAGCCAGCATTTCCATGCTGACACCGCTTTTTTCGGTCTTCGCAGGCTTCATCAGCTTCTCCACGTACTTGCCCACGATATCGTTTTCCAGATTCACCGTGTCCCCGACCTTTTTAGTGCCGAGGATGGTCTGTGAAGCGGTATGAGGGATGATGGAAACGCTGAACGTGCTTTCGGTCACCTTTGCCACCGTAAGGCTTATGCCGTCAATGGCGATAGAGCCTTTCTCCACGATATACCGCAGTATTTCGGGATTTGCGGAGACAGTGTACCAGACAGCTATGCCGTCGTTTCTTATGTCAGCGATACTTCCCGTGCCATCGATATGCCCCGAGACTATGTGACCGCCGAAGCGCCCCCCTGCCGCCATTGCACGTTCAAGGTTCACGGGACTGCCGTTTGTAAGCGTCCCAAGTGATGAACGGCTCAGCGTTTCGTTCATAACGTCGGCTTGAAAAGTGGTGCTGTCGAAGTGAGTAACGGTCAGACACACGCCGTTGACAGCGATACTGTCCCCGAGGTGAACATCTTCAAGGACTTTTTTTGCCTCAATGCGGATGAAAGAGTTGTTTCCGCCGTGCTGAACGGCTTTGACAGTGCCGACCTCCTCAATTATTCCTGTGAACATTATCTGTAAGCCACCTTCCCTTCAATGAGAATATCATCGCCGATCTGCCTTATCTGAGTATCTTTGAGATAATAAGCATCATCGGGCGACGGCACGCCCTTTCCTGCAACGGGAGTTTTAGCGTCCCTGCCGCCGAATATTTTCGGAGCTATGTAAGCCCTGACCTTATGCACCAGCTTATGGCGGAACAGCGAGTAGTTCAGCTCGCCGCCGCCCTCAACGAGTATGCTGTCAATACCCATTTCGCTCAGTTTGTGCATGAGTACCTCCAAATCAACACGATGGGGATCGGGGTCTGCACCTGTGGAAATGATCTTACAGCCCATTTCTTCGAGAATATGCCTTTTTTCGTTTTTG
>JAFVBU010000118.1 GCA_017479805.1 Ruminococcus sp. | reverse complement strand
TCCCCGTACGCGGATCCGGGATTTGCCGCATGATTTCAATAATTCCTTTGCTCATGGTATGATCTCCTTTGCCTTTTTGTTATATCATACCATATTCCTCACTTTTTGTATACCTTTATTTTTCGTAAGCGATTGCCGTGCAACTTAAAATCAATGTGCTTGACAAAAAAAGCTATGTGTTATATAATTATCCATGTATGGTCTTTGACCAATTACACCTTTATAGGGGGATAATAATGAATACATTCCTATTTATAATAATGCTGATAGTGTCGGCAGGCACTATGCTGTGCTTTCTCGGAGAGGTGCGGTGCGATGTACAGGGTGTGAAAATGCCTAAGATCATCGCTTCAACGAGGAGCTTTGCAAGGAGTGCGGCGGTATTTCTGCTGTTTATCGCTGTTTCTTCTGCCATAGGACTTATCAGCTTCGGCTCGTTCAACGACGGCTTCACCCTTATGGGACTGGCTTCGGCTCTGTCTATGGCGCTTTGCGAGGTCAACCGACGTTTCAAGACTCCGCTCATCCGTACCGCCCTGAAAGCTATATTCGTAGCCTCGGTACTGGAAGTGACACTGTTCAATCTCCAGTCCTATCGGCTTCTTTTCGGGGACTATCCCGAAATGAGGTTCACCGCTGAACAGTGCGCCTGCGGTGAGGGCGTGGACTACCGACCAAAGGAAAACGATATCGTCGTAAAGGGCAATAAGTCCGCTGTTTTTACCTTTGACGGCATAAATGCTCCTGTCAGCAACGTTTTCATCGACGTTTACTATGAGTACAACTCCCAGGGGGCAAGCGTTTCCATCGACGCTATGGACGAGACCCAGACCACCATTTACCGTGAGGGCATAGGCAAGGCTACAACGGTCAGGGACAAGTGGCACTCGCAGTTCATTCCCCTCGAATTATCGGGAAATGTCAGCAAGCTAAGGGTAACAGTATCACCGCTGACAGGCGGTATAATCTACCTTGACGGCATATCGCTGAATCTGACCATCCCTATGGATGTGTCATGGCTGAGAGTATTTCTTATAATAGCCCTTTCCACATTCTTCTACTGGGTAGTACGCTGTAAATCGGCGCAAAAGAGCTTTGTGCAGAATTTGAAGCTGTGCAGAATGGCGGCTGTTCTCATTACGGCTGTGGCTTGTATCATTGCAATATGCGTGACGAATCTCAAGCTCAACGGCGTGGAATGGTCGTATCTGCTGAAAAATACCACGGGCAATCAGGTGTCTCAGGAGCTTCCCGAGGCGTTTGAAGGCGGAAGCACTCATCTTCTTGAAGAACCTACCGAGGACGTTGTGACTTTCCCCAATATCTACGACAAGGCTTACCGTGAGGCTAACGAGATAAACATCAAGTGGGATCACGTTTACCGCAACGGGCATTACTATTCCTACTACGGAATTGCCCCTGTTATACTGCTTTTCATGCCCTATCATATGCTGACAGGCTATTGCTTCCCCGATCAGGGAGCGGTGCTGATATTCGCTCTTATCGGCATTATCGGGCTTACATTCGTGTTCATGGAGTTCATGAAGAAGCTGTTCCCGAAAACTCCCTCGGGCATATCCATTGCGGCACTGGTCATCCTCCAGACCGTCAGCGGAATATGGTACAGCGTGGGCAGACCGCTTTTCTATGAGGTAGCAATGTCCGCAGGCTTCTGCTTCATGACATGGGCGGTTTACTTCTTCTTCTCCGCAAATATCATCAGCGGCGGAAAAATATCCCTCCCTCGAACGGCTATATCCTCGCTTCTCTTTGCTGTTGCAGTTCTTTCAAGACCTACACTTGTCCTGTACTGCATATGTGCGGCAGTATTCATGGTGCTCGCACTCCCGAGAGCGGCAGGCATAAAGCGCAGGAATGAGGGCAAAAAGAAGCAGAAGCTCCTCAACAGCGCAGGAGTACGCTATCTGCTGTGCGCTATAGTTCCGATGGCTTGTCTCGGACTTTGCCAGATGTGGTACAACTACGACCGCTTCGGCAGTCCGTTCGAGTTCGGCATACAGTATTCGCTGACCATCAACGACTTCACAAAGGCGCAGTTCCACCCAAGACTGTCCCTGATAGCGCTGTACAACTACCTGTTCAATCCCCCTGTATTCTCCGCAAGCTATCCCTTTGTGTCCACGAATTTCCAGTTCCTCGACACCAACGGCTTCTTTTATGAGGACAGGATATCCACGCTTAATTCATCGGGACTTTTCTTCCTTGCGCTGCCCATGTTCGCATTCTTCATTTCGGGCAGAGCACTGAAACATATGCCCGACAGAAAAAAGCGCCTGACCGCTATGGCATACGTCGGTATCCCCTGCATACTCATCCCTGTGGGAATAATCGCATCCGTATGGGAGAGCGGCTATGCAGTGCGCTACATGGTGGACTTCTCATGGCAGTCGCTTTTAGGCGCATACGCTGTGATATTCTACATCTACTCCAAGATAACCGACAAGACCAAGCGCAAGCTGGTAAGGAGCTTCATGTGCGTATCCCTGCTGTGGGCGCTGATAGTCAGCGGTACACAGTGCATGAATCAGGCTACACGCTACGGCACGGAGAATATGGACAATCCCAATATCGTATACGAAACAGAACAGCTTTATGCTTTCTGGAAGTGATTTCAGAAAGTAGTTTTTAGAAAGTAGAAATCAGTAGGGGCGCACAGTGTGCGCCCTTTTTGTTGCGGTTTGACAGTTTGTAGGAGATGGCGCCATACAGATAGCAGCCGTAAGTCTTAGCGTAAGGCACGGGACGTCGGGGACGCCGTCCCCTACAGATTACAGCCGCAAATTTAAATGTACCGTCGGGCGGCGAAACGCCGCCCCTACACCCTGACACCTTTTTTCTCTGACACCTGATTTCCGAAAACTACTCACTGCTCACCAAACAATTTGTATAATAATGGTTAAGAATATCCCGCCATGACTTTCCCTCGGCTGCCATTGAGTTTGCGCCGTACTGGCTCATTCCTACGCCGTGCCCGTAGCCTTTGGTGGTGATGACCGCTTCCTCGCCCTCGTATCTTACCTCAAAGCACGGCGAGCGGAGTGCAAGGGCATTACGCACTTCCGTGCCTGTCACCGACATATTCCCGATGTCCGCACGGAGAACAGTCCCCTGTTCCGATACCTCACGCACCACCAGCCAGCCCACCATATTCTCCCCAAGCTCCACGCCCTGAAAGGCATTCTCCAGCTTGTACTTCATTACTTCCTTGCTGTAGCGCACCTCGTCGGTGTATTTCGGTGCTGAGATATCATAGCTGCTGTCCACGGGGACAAGGTAGTCAACAGCCGTTCCCCACGCATTTTCGGCACTTTCCGTCATTCCCGGCGACATAGAATGAAAGGCTGAGATTATAGGCTCGTCGTTGTAGGTGATGATATAGTCCATTACCTCATCGGCACATTCGCTGATACGGCGGTAGCTTTTCTCAAAGTCCGCTCCCAGCACCTTTTTTGCCTGTTCTTCGGTATAATAGCCCTGATACTTTGAAACGTCGTTGGAGAAGTCCGCTCCCATAAGCTCGGGTGTAGGGCTTTGGCGCTCATGTATACGCTGTCTCTCCGCATAGGTGTGGGCGGCTACAGCCTGTGCCTTTAAAGCCTCGGAATGGAACGATGCAGGCATTTCCGCACAGACTGCGCCTATGACGTACTCACGGACTGGCACTTCCGTTATCTCGCCTGTGGAAACGTCCAGTACCTTGTACGGTTCATCCGATACATCCTCGTCCTCCTCAAAGCGGAACTCCGTAAGGCTGAAGCTGTCCCTGCTGTCCTTGTCCGAGGTCATAACAGGCAGGGCAGGAACGACAGCAAGAAATGCCGTTATAAATAATGCAATGGCTATGTACTTTTTCATGCTTTCACTTCTTTCTTTGAGATATCACTGTTTATTCACCAAACATACACAATTTTCACTGTAACATCACCTTTATCACCTCAAATATATTTGACACAGCCCGAAATATGGTGTATAATTAATTATGAATATGTTCAAGGAGAGTGATTCGTAATGCCATCATTTATTTCAGGTGCTAACATTACAGATTTATGCAGCGAGCTGTCAAAAAATTCCGTTATAGATCCGAAGCTGTACGAAAAATACCACGTTAAAAGGGGACTGCGTAACAGTGACGGTACGGGTGTCGTTGCAGGCATTACCAATATCTGCAATGTTCACGGCTACCTTCTCAACGAGGGCGAGTTAGAGCCTATCCCCGGTCAGCTCATATACAGAGGCTACAGTATCAACGATCTGGTGGAGAACGTTGAAGCAGAGGACAGATACGGCTATGAGGAAACTTCCTTCCTCCTCCTGTTCGGTCATCTTCCGAATGAGCAGGAGCTTTCCCATTTCAATACATATCTCTCCCTCAAAAGAGACCTCCCCAACGGCTTTGTTGAGGATATGATACTGAAAGCGCCGTCGAAAAATATCATGAACAAGCTGGCTCGTTCGGTGCTGGCACTCTATTCCTACGACGATGAGTGCGAGAACAAGGGGCTTGAAAACGAAATGCGTACCGCTATAAGCCTTATTGCTAAGCTGCCTGTTATCATGGCTAACGCTTATCAGGTGAAGCGCCGTGTTTTCGATAACGCAAGCATGATAATGCACCCCATCAACTATGAGGAGAATACCGCTCAGACCATCCTTTCTCTGCTCCGTCCCGACAGACAGTACACAAAGGATGAAGCTCAGATGCTCGACCGTCTGCTTATGTTACAGGCTGAGCACGGCGGCGGAAACAACTCCACATTCACCTGCCGTGTGCTTACATCCTCGGGAACAGACCCGTATTCCGCTTATTCATCGGCTATATGTTCACTGAAAGGTCCACGTCACGGCGGTGCTAACCTACAAGTTATCCATATGCTCGACAACTTCAAAGCCAACATCAAGAACTGGGAGGATGAGGGCGAAGTTGCCGACTATATGAGAAAGACCATCCACAAGGAGACCAACGACCATTCGGGTCTTATCTACGGCATGGGTCACGCTGTATACACCATCTCCGACCCGAGAGCAGTTATACTCAAGAAGAAAGCATTCGAGCTTGCAAAGGGCAAGGAAATAGAGGCGGAATTCCGTCTGCTGGCAACCATTGAGCGCCTTACTCCCGAGATATTCCGTGAGGAAAAGGGCAGCGCAAAGGCTATGTGTGCAAATGTGGATATGTATTCGGGTCTGGTGTATCGTATGCTGGGCATCCCCGACGAGCTGTTCACACCGCTTTTCGCTATTGCACGTATGTCAGGCTGGGCAGCACACCGCATGGAGGAAATACTCACGAGCAGCCGTATCATCCGTCCTGCTTATAAGACCATAACCAAAGAGCATGAGTATGTAAAGCTGATGGAGAGGTAAAATTATGACAGATTATACCTTTGAAGATATCGAGGGCTTTTACAGGAAGAAGTATGATGAGCTTTTAGGGTCTAATGACACTGACAAAGCCATACTTTTCAACGAGGAAGAATGTGAAGATATCCCCGTCGGTGCAACTAAGATGGGCGGACTTCCCGATCTTCCTCCCGAAGGGGAATATCCCGTCATGGGAGAATATACCGCTGGCGGGAAAACCATCCCCGCTGTTAAGCTGCCGCTTATCTGCCAGATAAACTGCGAGGAGATAGCACCCTATCTTCCCGACTACAGCAGCCTGCCGAAAAAAGGCATGGTCTATATTTTCTGGGAGGGCGGCGACCCCGATTATTACAAGAAAAAGTACGGTGTCAGCACTATGAAGGCTTATTACTGGTGCGGCGACAGGTCAACTCTTGTAAGAACGGCGGCTGACGAAAAAACAAAGCTGAACAAGGAAACAAAGGTCACTTTTTCTGAGTGCGAGGAAAGCTATGTGGGCTACAGTGAGGGCGACATAGAGGATATCCTTGAAGATTTTGAAAATGAAGCAAGCGATTACGATGTTGACTATACCGAAACGGAAACCTACAAGCTGCTAAATGCTCTTAAAGATGAAAGTGGGTACGTTTCAGGTCAGACAAAGCTGTACGGCTTCAAGGCAGGTCTGGTGCGTCAGGATGAATACGGCGGCAATCCGTTTCTGATGCTCAATGTACATGAAGGCGCTTTATGGTATGCCTACATATGGATCCACGGCTTTGACCGCATTGAGGAAAAAAGCGGTTGGTTTGAGCTTGGCACAGGTGTGGACTACGATGCCGATTAAGTGCTGTTCCACCCATGATATTTTGTAAATATGATAAATAAAAAATTACTGCTGCTGCCCCTTGCGGCAGCGGCTCTTACGGGCTGTACCTTTGGTGCAAGCATTGATACTCTCATGTCTCCGCCTAAGCTGAGTGTGGAGCAGGAGCAGATATACAGCAAGCTGACCGCTGCCACGGGCAACGCTATAAGCCTGAAATACCCCAAATCGGGTAAATATCTGTCTGCTTTCATCGTTGAGGATATCGACGGCGACGGCGGCAATGAGGCGCTGGTATTCTATGAGAAGAACAGCCTTGCCGTTGAGGAAAATACCCTGCGTATCAACATCCTCGACAAGGACGGCGATAAATGGAACTCGGTCTGCGATACCCCCGTTGACGGCTCGGAGATAGAAAAGGTCGTGATATCACGGCTCGGTTCAAGCGAGCAGGTCAACATCATCGTCGGTATCAGCCAGATAAACCGTTCTGAAAAAAATGTGGCGATATACAACTACAACGACAGGAACGTACAGCAGATGATACCTACCTCGTCATACTCTTTCTTCGACGTTATGGACCTTAATTCCGACGGCGAGAACGAGTTCCTGCTGCTGAAAGGCTCATCGTCAAGCTCGCCTGCCGCTGCGGTGGCTTACAGGCTCGACGACAAGGGACGCTACCACAAGTATTCTCAGGAGCTGAGCGGCAGCTTTACTGAGTTCGATACGCCTATATACGGCATGATCGGCGAAGACAGGTACGGGCTTTATATCGACGCTGTTTCGGGAGCAGGCTATATACAGACCGATGTGATATACATGGACGACAACGGCTGGCATAAGATATTTGCAACTGCCGATGAGTCCTTTGCTACTATACGTCCCTCGGGATGTGCGACCTTTGATATCGACAGCGACGGTATCCCCGAGATACCCGTGCAGAAGGTCTCCCTCGGCTATGACAATGTTCCCGAAAGCGAGCAGATGAAGATAACCGAGTGGATGTACGTCACCGACGACAACAAGCTGAAAAAGAAGTACACCTCCTACTACAGCGTTAACGAGGGATATATTTTCATATTCCCCGAGCGCTGGGAGGAAAATGTAAAGGTGGAGCGTGACGCTGTAAACGATGAGATAGTTTTCAGAAGCTACGCTGACGGCACGGAGGGTAATGAGCTTCTAAGGATATACTGTGCCGAGGATCAGCCGTCAAGGGAGGACAGGATAGCCAACGGATATATGCTCCTGCACACAAAGGGAGAATCCGCCTATCTCGCCTATATCCCCACATCGCCCGAAAACGATCCCCTCGCCCCCACAGCAGGCGATGCAGCCGTAGGCTTCCACTTTAAGGAGTAATTCGGAATTCGGAAAGCGGAATTCGGAATTGCG
>JAFVBU010000117.1 GCA_017479805.1 Ruminococcus sp. | reverse complement strand
TGTCTTTCCCTTTTTGCAGTCTGTTTCGGCGTTTTCGTTATGGAAGCATATGCCCCATATTATAATAAGTACACGGCTTACCGTTTTAAGTCCGTATACAGCCTCAAACAAACCAAAGATAATAAGAGCATACATCAGTATGAGCAGTGCCATGCGCTTTCTGAACCTCACAACTCCCAGATACATGAGAGCACATATGACTCCTCCAATGATAAATATGATGTCAAAAATAACTGAGGCGGCTACCCTGAGAGGCTCCACAGCCTCCCCGATATTGGATATCGCTCTTACCGTATAGCCTATTCTGACGATCTTGTTCGGTATTATCATGACCGCATACAACACTCCGATAATCTTGTCCCACGGAGTATTGCGTATCTTTCCGAACAGGAACAACAGCAGTATGAGACAGAGCGAAATATCCTCCACAACATTAGGAAAACTCAAAGAGAAACTCAGTCCCTGAAACATTTGATAATTGCCCAGATAGATCTTCTCCTGCAAAAAGCCCTGATAAAGTATCGCATATAATAAAGCGATCAATGAAGCAGTTATTTCAACTATCCTCATCTTTTTGTCAAGTGTTTTAGTCATTTTCCAATCTTCTCAACCTTCATCAGGTTGGTAGTTCCCGATACACCGAGTGGAACGCCTGCTGTGATGGCAACGAGGTCGCCGTCCTCCACAAGTCTGTGGGACTCGGCAGCTTCAACTGCGGCGGCGAAAAGGTCGTCGGTATTGGTCTTTTCGTCGATGATGAACGGGATAACTCCCCAGCTCATATTCATCTGTCTGCAAACCACCTCGCTCATGGTGCAGCCGATGATAGGGCAGCTCGGGCGGTATTTTGAGATAAGACGGGCAGTCTGTCCGCCGAGGGATACGGTTATAATAGCCCTTGCATTAAGGTCGTGAGCGGTGGTAACTGTAGCGTGTGCGATAGCCTCCGCAACACTTCCGTTCTGGTCGTTGCTTCTCGAAGCAAAACGAGCCTTGTAGTTGATATTATTCTCAGTGGTCTCGGCAATAAGAGCCATTGTCTTGACAGCCTCAACAGGGAACGCACCTGCGGCAGTCTCACCCGAGAGCATGATAGCGCTTGTGCCGTCGTAGAGAGCGTTTGCAACGTCGGTTATCTCCGCACGGGTCGGACGTGGGTTGGTTATCATGGACTCCAGCATCTGTGTAGCTGTGATAACCTGCTTGCCTGCGTTATAGCCCTTTTTGATGAGTGACTTCTGGATGGCAGGTATCTGCTCGAAAGGTATCTCAACGCCCATATCGCCACGGGCAACCATGATACCGTCAGCGGCTTCAAGTATCTCGTCGATATTCTCCACACCGTCGGTATTCTCTATTTTTGCGATGATACGCACATCGAACCAGCCGAGGCTCTGGGTGAACTTTCTCAGGTAGTTGATATCCGCAGCAGTACGCACGAAGCTGGCAGCAATGAAGTCGAAGCCCATCTTTGAGCCGAATTCAAGGTCATCCATATCTCTCTCGCTGAGGTAAGGCATTGACAGCTTGACTCCCGGGACATTGATGCCCTTGTTATTGGAAAGAGTACCTCCGTGGATAACACGGCAAACAATCTCGTTGGTGGATACCTTTTCAGCCATAAGCTCGATAACGCCGTCGTTTATGAGGATCCTTGTACCCATGCTGACATCACGTGGGAGCTTCTTGAAGCTGACGCTTCCTATCTTGTCGGTGCAGAGCACATCCTCGGTGGTGAGAGTGTATGTATCGCCGTCGTGTATCTCAACAGGCTTATCGTCCACAAATTTGCCCAGACGTATCTCAGGTCCTTTGGTGTCAAGGAGGGTCGCAACAGGCAGGTCAAGCTCCTTTCTCAGCTTCTCAATCTGGCGGAAGCGCTTTTCGTGGGTCTCGTAGTCGCCGTGAGAGAAGTTGAAGCGTGCAACGTTCATTCCCGCCAGCATAAGCTCACGCATAATATTTTCGTCATCTGTAGCAGGTCCTATAGTACAAACTATCTTAGTCTTTCTCATTTTTTAACAGCTCCTTAATCAGTTTTATGCGATAATACGGTTTTCTTTAAGAACATTGTAAAGATCGTCCAGACGCTGACCGTTGTAATTGACAGCAGCACGGGTGACCTTTGAATCATCCTGAAGCTCTGCGATCTGCTCCTTCATTGAAGCAACGTCATTTTCAACTGCGGTAAGTCTTGCCTCAACTCTGTCAAGCCTCTCCTCAACCCTGTCGAGTCTTGCCTCAACTCTGTCAAGTCTTGCCTCAACTCTGTCAAGTCTTTCCTCGACTCTTGTCAGTCGCTTGTCGATGGACTTTATGTCGGACTGCATCTCTTTCATCTGAGACTGCATATCAGTCATCTGAGACTGCATATCCGTCATTTGTGACTGCAATCCCGTCATCATCTGTAACATTTGTTTCTCAAATTCGCTCATAACAGCACCCCCTTTTCATATTTTCTTCATTGCATTTCTTGTGTAATTTGCCATTATCTTCTTTGTGCCGATATCCTCAAAGCTGACCTCCAGCATAAGGTCATTTCCCATAGGCTTTACGGACTGTACAGTTCCCTTGCCGAACTTAACGTGCTGTACAGTATCGCCTACCGAGTACACAACAGCTTCCTTTGGAGCTGCGGACTTTGCCTTGTTTCTGGCAAGCTGCTGCTGGAGAGTTGACGAGTGCACCTCTGTTACAGACTTGTCCTCCTCTGCCATCTTACTTCTCATCAAAGCGGCATTGTCGTGCTTCTCGATGTACTCGCTGCCGATCTCACGCATGAAACGTGAGGTAACATTTCTCTGTGTCTGTCCGAATATCATTCTCTGGCTGGCATTTGCAAGGTAGAGGTGCTTCTTTGCACGGGTTATAGCCACATATGCAAGTCTTCTCTCCTCCTCCATATCGTCCTCGCTGTCAAATGAGCGTGAACTTGGGAATATACCGTCGTCCATGCCGATAACGAAAATATTCTCGTACTCCAGTCCCTTTGCGGAGTGCACTGTCATAAGTGTGACCTTGTCGTCTGTCTCGGGGTCACGGTCTGCTTCGGTGTAGAGAGCGACTTCCTCAAGGAATCCGCCCAGTGTGGGTTCTTCGCTTTCTCTTATGTACTGTACCACCGAGCTTCTCAGCTCCTGTACGTTTTCTATTTTGGTATCGCCGTTTTCAAGGGTCTTTAGATATTCCAGATAGCCCGTCTTGTCCAGCATATAGTCAAGGTACTCGTCCAGCGGCATTTCCTCGGACTTCTCCGTCAGGTCATTGAAAAGCTCATAGGCATTTCTCAGTGCTGTGACCTTCTTTGCAAGCGGTGCGTACTCGTCGCAGGTCCTCATTACGTCAAACGGAGACAGCTTCAGGTCACGGCTTATATCCTCGATGAGGGCAATGGTGGAATCGCCTATACTGCGCTTAGGCTCGTTGATTATTCGCTTGAAGCGGAGCATATCGTTATGGTTGTTGATGAATGCAAGATATGAGGTAACGTCCTTTATCTCCTTGCGGTCGTAGAAACGCATACCGCCGTAAACTCTGTAGGGGATGCCACGGCGCATGAGTGTACGCTCGATAGCGTTGGACTGTGCATTCATACGGTAAAGCACTGCATTGTCTGCGTACTTTCCTGTTTCCTTGTAATTCTTTGCGATAGTGTCAGCAACGAAATTTGCCTCGTCAGTCTCGTCCACAGCCTTGTACCAGTATACCTTGTCGCCTGTCTCGCCTGCTGTCCAGAGAGTTTTGGACTTTCTGCCCATGTTGTTGCCGATAACGGAGTTTGCGGCATTGAGTATAGTCTGTGTAGAACGGTAATTCTGCTCCAGACGGATGACCTTTGCGCCTGCGAACTGATCCTCAAAGCCGAGGATATTCTCTATATTCGCACCACGGAACTTGTAGATACTCTGGTCATCGTCGCCCACGACACAGAGGTTCTTGTGACCCTCGGAAAGGAGAGAAACGAGTCTGAACTGAACATGGTTGGTGTCCTGATACTCGTCCACCATGATATATTTATAATATGTACGGTATTTTTCAAGTATGTCGGGGAACTGCTCGAAAAGCTCGACGGTGAGAGTGAGGATATCGTCGAAATCAAGAGCATTTGCAGCCCTCATGTTCTCCTGATAGCGGGCGTACACCTTAGCTATCATCTTCTTGCGGTAGTCCTGACCTGCGTCCTTTTTCAGCTCGGCTGGAGTTATCATCTGATCCTTTGCACGGCTTATCTCGGAGAGAACAGCCTTTGGAGCGAACTGCTTCTCGGAAATATCAAGCTCTGCCATGACAGATTTTATCATACGCTGGCTGTCGTCGGAATCGTAGATAGTGAAGTCGCTGCCGTAGCCGAGAGCGGTTATCTCCCGTCTGAGGATACGCACACAGGCTGAATGGAAGGTAGAAGCGTTGATCTTTACAGCTTCTTCCTCGCCGAGCATAGCCGCAAGGCGCTCTTTCAGCTCCCCTGCTGCCTTGTTGGTAAAGGTTATCACAAGGATATTCCACGGCTTCACAGGTGAAACTGCCACGATGTCACGGAGAGTGCCGAAATCGTCAGTCTTACCCTCAGCGTAGTCGTTGAGGAAAGCGATATCATCCGCACTTCCGCTGCGTGTCTCATCGAAGTAAGCGTTTCCGAAGTTTATCATATTGGCGATACGGTTGACGATAACGGTAGTTTTACCGCTTCCTGCGCCTGCGAGAACGAGAACAGGACCCTCAACTGTAAAAACAGCCTCCTGCTGCATTTCGTTCATTCTGCTGAAATATTTTTTTAAAGCTGCCTGTTTGGCTGTATTGTAAGAATTAGCTGCCATAATAAGAATCTCCATCATAATATATTTTTCCGACTTTGCGACCGAATGCAGTCGGGCATTATTCATCTATTATATTATAGCACATTTTTCTATGCTTGAAAAGTCCTGTGACAATATTTTTTCATTTAATCTTAGTTAGTAAGCAGTAAGTAGTGAGTAGTGAGTAGTAAGTAGTGAGTAGTAAGTAGTTATTAGTTATTAGAATTCAGAAAGTAGTTTGTAGGGGCGAGTTCCGCTCGCCCGTTGTTTGTCAAAGAATTTGCGCCGCACACACAGGCGCTCGGAAAGCGTCCATACATTACCGCCCCACATTTGTAACAGCGAGCGAAAGCAGAGTAGAAGTCTAGCAGAGAGTAAGCGAGCTTGCGAGCGAAGCGTGTACGTGGTCGAGCTGACGTCATCTCG
>JAFVBU010000116.1 GCA_017479805.1 Ruminococcus sp. | reverse complement strand
GTGAGCTGCCTGCCGAGTGCACATATATCCCGTTCGGACTTACCATCGACGGCAAGATAGAGGAAAGATATGCCGACCGTACCGCATTCAACGACTCAACAGGCGTGGGAATATCCATAAGCTGTTCAGACCCCGACGGCGCAGTAAAGTTCCTGAGCCAGCTCATAGAGCCCGAGATACTCAACCTCCGCTTCTGGGGAGTTGAGGGAGTTGACTATACCGTTGACGAAAACGGCGTATTCGACCAGACAGAGGAGCAGTACGAAAGATGGCGTGAAAAAAGCTACCTCAAAAAGCACGTGTGCAACTATTCCTATATGCCGTACTTCGTGGGTATGGCTCATGACGGCATAAATGCCTATACTTCGTCGAATCAGCCGAATATCTTCTACGACCACCTCAACGATACCATCAAGGAGTGCTTCGACGCATACGGCGTAAGGACCTACACCGAAAAGCTGAATCCTGCCCCCGAGAACCCAAAATGGTATCCCATGTGGTCATTCAGCAACGCAGTCACTGACGAGACAGACTACGGCAAGGTTATGAAGCAGCTTGACGCAGTAAAGCATAAATATATGCCGCTGATGGTCATGAGCGACGACTTTGAGAAAACGTGGAAGGAATACACCACAGAATACAATAAAGCCGATCCGCAGGTATACTTTGACGAGCTGACCGCCGAGGTGCACAGAAGATGCGATAAATAATTTTAAGCCATTAGCCGTTAGGCTAAACGATCAGCCCCCTGATAGAACAAATATCGGGGGGCTTTCTTTGACGGGTGAGCGGAACTCTCCACTACAAATATTAAATGCAATTTGAATCAAACAGCACGGGACGTCGAGGACGCCGTCCCCTACAATGCTATATCCATATTTGTTGTGTGACCCACGGCGCTCGGAAAGCGCCCCTACAAAATATCATGCAACATTAACGTACAAAGTAAGCGAGTTTACGAGCGAATCGTGGGTGTGGCCGAGCTGACGCCGGCTCGTTATATCTCACGTGATTCGTAGGCTTTTGCGGAAATGAACCATGAAACTGCGAATATAGCTGCCGAACATCCGAAAAGGAGCAGGAAGGGCTGTACAGAGCCTGTCAGATTTTTGAAGATCGACGGACCGTCACCCTTTGTGAATATCGCTGCAACTATAACAGTGAGAAATGCTGTACAGATATAGGTAATGACTTTTCCCTTAGCTACACCGAATTTGAAGTCAAAGGGCAGTACCATTGACGGCATGATGAGTGAAACTGCCGATGCAGTGATGATGTACATCTTCATATCCTCAACGCTTATGGCATTTCTCATTTTCAGGATAACAGCCGACACAGTGATAATGACTGCGGAAAACAGTGCTGCGATAATCACCATGACATATTTTGATGAAACGATGAGCTTTTTGTCAGCAGGGAAACAGATGGAGTATTTATCCCACTTGCTTGTCTCATCCAGTGCAAGTCCCTGAACAATGAGCATAGGCATAAGAACAGGGATAAGAAGTATATAGGGTATCTCTTTCAGTCCTATTCCCAGTACTGCGAAACAAAGTATAAGAAAAAGCTGGTATTTGTTGTTCTTAAATAATACGATAAATTCTTTTGTGAGTAAACCTTTCATTGTTTAGTCCTCCTTAGCCATGAATACGAAAAGATCTTCTATTGTTACGGGTTTTGTTTCAAATGTTGAGGGGATCCTATCTCTGTCAACGAGAGCTTCTGTGCTCCATTTTCCCGAGCGCTTGCCCTTTATGGCGTCCTTGTCCAGCTCGGCGAGCTTATCCTCTGTTGTATTGATGAACACGTACTGCTCTAAAAGTGCGTCCTTTTCTTCGCAGAGCATAAGGTGTCCCTTATGGAGAAAGGCGATGTAGTCGCAGAGCTTTTCAAGGTCGCTGACGATGTGTGACGAAATGAGAATGGAGTGGTTTTCATCACGGGTGAAGTCATTGAGGATATCAACTATCTCATCCCTCACCAGCGGGTCAAGACCGCTTGTCGGCTCGTCAAGAATGAGCAGCTCGGCATTATGGGAAAGTGCAATGGCAATGCACAGCTTCATTTTCATTCCCTTTGAAAACGCCGTAAAGGGCTTATCCTCGGGAAGTCCGAACTTGCTGATATAGCCCTCGTAAGCCTTTTCGTCCCAGTTGGTGAACATATTCTTCATTATCTTGTTCACATCTCTCGGGTCCACCTTTTCGGGGAAGCCCACCTCGTCCAGCACAACGCCGATGCGGTTCTTCATATCATTGGACATCTTTCCGCCCAGCACATTTATTTCTCCGTTATACTTCACAGAGCCAAGTATCGAGCGGATAGTAGTGCTTTTGCCTGCTCCGTTTTCGCCGATAAGTCCGAGGATACATCCCTGCGGAAGTTCAAATGATACGTCGCTCAGGGTGAATCCGTTGTAGGTTTTGGAAAGATTTTTTACTTCGATAGCGTTCATAATTTGTATCTCCTTAATTCTCGTCAAGATATCTGTACATACCGATTATATCATCCGTGGTCATACTGCATGAAGCCGCAAGCTGTTTAACTTCCGAAAGAAGCTCCTCAATGCGTTTGAGATTTTCCTCACGGAGCAGCTCGGTATTCTTCGGAGCGACAAAGCAGCCCTTTGCAGGGAGGGTGTAGATGAAGCCCTCACGTTCAAGCTCGTCGTAGGCTCTTTTGGTAGTGACCACGCTTATACGCAGGTCTTTGGCAAGATTGCGTATAGAAGGCAGAGCGTCGTTTTCCTTTAGTTCACCGCTGATGATACAGCTTTTTATCTGGCTGTATATCTGGTCATAAATCGGTGAACCGCTTTTATTGTCGATGAATATGTTCAAGCAATCACCTCTCTGTCTGTGTAATTTGTTTGTACTGTATATATACAGTATACACAGTTATCACAGCTTTGTCAATACCATCGCCGCTGATTTGTAGATATGCACAACCATGCAGGGATATTTTGTTTTTAACTTATGCATTTAGCAGTAAAACTATTGACTAAGTATGTCAGACTGTGATATAATAAAGCCATCGGCTCCAATTCTGCTTACATACAGTTCAACATTCTCAATTATAATAAAGGGAGGGCATGACGATGGCAAAAATACTCGCAGTTGAGGACAATAAGGAAATAAACGCTCTGCTGTGCAGCTTTCTCTCGGACGAGGGATATGATATTATCTCGGCTTTCAACGGGCTTGACGCTGTTAAAATGATACGTGAGGACGAGAGCATTGACCTTATGCTCCTTGACCTTATGCTGCCGTTTCAGAGCGGAGACAGCGTTATCGCAAAGGTCAGGGAGTTCTCGGATGTGCCGTTCATAGTTGTCTCGGCAAAGGACACAACGAGAAACAAGGTGGAGCTTATGCGGCTTGGGGCAGACGATTATATCACCAAGCCCTTTGACCTTGACGAGCTTCTGGTGCGTGTGGAGGCGGTGCTTCGGCGTTCCTCGGCAGGCAGGGGAATGAACGGCGGCAGGAGCGAGCTGAGCTATAAGTCGCTCATCCTCGACACGGCTTCCTGCACCGCAAGGGTATGCGGGAAGGAGCTGGCGCTGACGGGCAAGGAGTACGCCATACTTGAGCTTATGCTGAAAAACCCGTCAAAGCTGTTCTCAAAGGTGAACATTTTCGAGAGCGTCTGGAACGAGCCATACTTCAACGACGACAATATAATAAAGGTACACATGAGCAACATCCGCACCAAAATAAAAAAGCTCGACCCCGACAATGAGTACATCGAGACAGTCTGGGGCATGGGATATCGGCTTTTTAAGTAGGTATTAGGTGTCAGGTATCAGGTGTTAGGTATTAGATTTCAGGTTTTAGAGAACGAGGTGTCATTAAGTATATAATGAACATCTTCTGCCTGTATTTCTGACACCTAAAAACTTTACATTCTCTTAACCATTTGCTTTACCTTTTCTTTACAGTGGACTGCTATACTATAATCAAATCAAACAAGAAAGGATGATACATATGGCAGAAGCTGTTATATTAATGAACAACATCAGCAAGGTTTACAAGAAAAACGCTGTTGTGAAGAATTTCAGCCTTGACGTCAAAAAGGGGAGTATCTGCGGTCTTATCGGTCCAAACGGCGCAGGCAAGACTACCATAATGAAGATACTGGCAGGGCTTATTTTCCAGAGCGAGGGCGGGCTGAGCTTCTACGGCAGCAGCGATGACCTTGATTCCAACCGCAAACGTATGAGCTTTATGATAGAAGCCCCCATCGTTGACCACCAGATGACTGCCTACGAGAATCTCAACTACATCCGCTATGTCAGAGGCTATCCCGACGAAAAGCGGATAGACGAGGTGCTGGATATCGTGGGGCTGAGCAATGCAGGCAAAAAGAAAGCGGCAAAGTTCTCGCTGGGTATGCGTCAGCGACTGGGTATCGCAATGGCGCTCCTTACCAAGCCCGAGATACTGGTGCTCGACGAGCCTGTGAACGGTCTCGACCCCGAGGGAATAGTGGAGGTAAGGCGTATCCTACAGCGGCTCTCCTATGAGCAGAACACCACCATCCTCATTTCCAGCCACCTGCTTTCGGAGCTTTCAGAAATGTGCACAGACTTCTCCATTATCAGCAGCGGCAGGCTTGTGGAGAACCTCAGTGCCGAGGAGCTGGATAAGCGGTGCAGGAACCACATTGTTGTCAGGACCAACGATATCGACCGCACCGCCGCTGTGCTGGAGGACAAGCTGTCCATACGCAGCTACAAGGCAGTCCACGGCGGTATCATCGAGATATACGAACAACTTGACAATATCGAGAAAATATCCAAAACCATAACTGACAGCGGTCTTATCATCACAAAACTCAATGAGGAAGGAAAGAAGCTGGAGGACTATTATCTTGAAAAGGTAGGTGGCTCAAATGAATAATCTTATAAAAGCGGAATTCTATCGCCTGAAATGCTCTGTTTCGCCTGTAATAAAGTTATTTATAATACTCCTCGACCTGTGTGCAGTTGCTACTACACTTTACGGCGGCGGTCAGGTATTCACATATCAGGGCGCTGCTTCACAATTCCCGATGACGACAATGATGATATCACTTTTCGTCGCCTCTGTTATAGGCGGACACTTTACCAAGCGCACCGCCCACTATGAGATAATGAACGGAACAGGTATACACAAGTGCATATGGATGAGGCTCATCTTTTACGTATCCATCTGCTTTGGCGCCTATTTCGTACCCGTTGCGGCTGTGCTGCTTTTCTTCGACCACAGCCTGCGGTGTCTGATGGCAGTTGGCATACTGATGATGGTATTTCTGAGAATAATGTCATTCGTGATACTCAGCGTAATGGTCATAAAAGCCGGAGAGGGTGCGGTACTTTCTTTTGTGAGATTAATGCTCGAAAATATCGTTGCTATCATGTCGATGTCAGATAACGAGGATCAGCTTATTGAAATGAGCAGTAAGATCATAGCAATATTCGGCTGGATGCCATATCTTGAGTGTACTATCATCTCCAACGGCTTGATGGACAGCACGCTGGCGGTAAAGGCAGTCATCGGAGCGATCGCTGAATTCGCCCTGCTCTATTTCCTCGCCTATACATCCTACAAGAAAAAATGGAACATCAGAACATCATTGGGTACGATAGTTTAAGAACCTGTCCACATAGGGTGAATGTGCAGTTTTTCGAGCATAATTTTGTCTGAGGACAAGGCGAAAATCCGCAGGAATGCTGTCGCATTTCAAGGATTTTCAACGTAGTCATCGGCAAAATTTGCCGAAAAGATGCACAT
>JAFVBU010000115.1 GCA_017479805.1 Ruminococcus sp. | reverse complement strand
TGCGGTATATCGGGAATTTCTTCTTCCTGCGGCAGATCCTCCTCACGCTTTGGCGGCGCAAAGGGGCTTTCCTGCTTTCCCGGCTTGATGGTCGGCTCGGGAATATCGGTAGCTTCCATCTCCTCCTCGGGGATAACCACGGGAACAGCCGCTTTGCCGAAGATGAATCTCATAAGAGAGAAGCCCTCGGGCACAGAAGCCGCACCGCCTGTGTGGTGCTGAATGGTTTGCAGACTTGGGATACTTGGCAGTCTTACCAGATCATTGTATGTTCTCGGGGAGTTTACACGAATATAGTCCTCTGCATCGGCAAGGGAAAAGCGTCCCATGCTCATAACGAAGTACATGAAGTTGTCGGCAAAAGAAAAATCGTAGTCGGAAGTGAATTTCGCCAGTGTTGACACCTCACGGAGACAGCGGACGATACCGCCGTTGGGAGTTTCGCACTTGCTGACGGTCATATAGGGGATGAATATCTGACCGTTCTGCTTGTTCATCAGCATAAATTTAGGGTCGAGCACCAGTCTGTTCAGGTCGAAGCCGTACTGCTGGGCAGAGCGGAGCATTTCCACAAGCTGAGCAACTATGAGAAAGTAGCGGTCCTTGTTTATCTTTGACCTGAGAGCGGAAGCCATCGGTATACCGTCAGCACCTGTGAAAATTATAGTCTTGTTGCCGTCCATGCGAGGGCGCATAAAGAACTGTGTCGGGCACGAAGCGGCGAAGTCTATCTCCTTGCCGATAACGGTCTCCTCACGGGACAGCCTGCATTTTACAGCGGTACTGCCGTGGTCGGTGGTCAAGCTGAGTTTAGCCATATATATCTTCCCCCAATGTTAATATGATAATATTATACCGCAGATTTAAGGTAAAGTCAACAGTGAGCGTTGAGTAGTAAGTAGTAAGTAGTTGTCAGTAAGTAGTAGGGGCGGATATCATCCGCCCGTGCCTTAAATGCAAATTTTCTAAAATCCATACCCGAATTTACTAACGTCGAGCGAAAGCAGACTTCCCGACTCGCAGAGAGTAAGCGAGTTTACGAGTGGGAGCGTGTACGTGACCAAGCTGACGCCAGCTTGTAGGAGACGGCGTCCTCGACATCCCGTGGGTTACAATGCGACCAACGGCGTGAGCCCGAGGGTGGGCGTTCCCTACATATTGGTTCATGATATGTAAGGATGCCCATTGGTTGCCGCTACATTCTTAATAATTAAAAGGACTGCCAAAGGCAGCCACTATACAGGTAAATTTTATTGTAACCGTCGGGGCGATGTGGGCATCGCCCCCTACTACTTTCTGATCTCTGCTTTCTGAATCTCCTCATCGGGAACTAAATAGGTAAAAGTCTTAACGAACCACATGAATACCATGTAGAGTATAGGGTCTGTCAGTGAACGTAGACCGATGGTGTATGTAACAAGGCTATAGATACCGCTGAAATGCCCTGATATCATATCAACTTCGTGAAGTCCGAGGACGTTGTATATCAGCGACGATACCGCAAGGGCGATCATGCATACATTGAAGCGCTTCCTGTTTTCGGGAGTATTTATCCTGTTTTGCGACGCTGAGTACATTATCTTCATAAGCATTATCAGAGTTATGGCGGCGGCGATAAATACGGGAGCGTCCTTGACAAGTCGGAATATCAGCACATTGCGGTAGGTCTCGGGAGACTCCGCAAGTTCACGGGGAAAATCAAGCATCGTATAGTAAAAGGGCAGTCTTGCGTCGTGGGTCTTATAGTTTATTATCTCGTATACTCTTGTGCCGAATCTTATCAGCATAAAGCCGAAGCCAACAGCGTTTATCAGCCACGCAAAGTATTTCAGTATTTTCGCATTGCCCTCCGCAGACTGCTTGTGGGTATTCAGCGTGTGCTGTCTCAGGATAAGGGCGGTAAGTATTATCAGTGCAGGGATGCCGAAGGATTGGTATATCTGACAGTAGTAGGATTGGTTACGGAATATTCCCGTAAGATAGGGTTTCTCAACAGCCACTGTCCCTGAATAGCAGAATATCATGCACAGACTGTTTACAAGATAGAATAAGCCTGACACCATAAGGAAACGCCATATGTTTTTCTCGAAGAATTGCTTCCTGTCGATCTTGCGGAAAACTATCAAAAAGCAGATAAAAAGTATAAATGGGTTCAGTACCGAAATGACATTCCCTACTTTTGCAAAGGGAGTATCCTTGTAGGAAGAATCGGCTTCATTACTTAGCTCATAATCTTCAACTGACTTGTAATTATTGCCTACAGTCTGCCAGATAAAGAACGTACCGCAGTAATTATGACCTAAATCGGTCTCCATTGTTATTGATGTTTCATTTTCTCCTGTTTCATCGTCTATGGGAACACCTGAAAATCCTGCAATAATAACACCTGTAAGCTGAGCAGCAAAAAATGCTGTCACGCCTATGAAAAGGGCATAGAACGTAAAGCTGACGTTGTGCATTGCCTTGTGGACTTTTTCGGGTATAACGTCAGTGCCGTATATTTTTTCACGCTTCATATAATCACCTCCCCACAATTATACCACACAATTATTAATTTTACCTATACAAAACCTTAATTTTTCTTAAGGCAAGCTGGCGTCAGCTTGGTCGGCTTTACATCCAGTGCCGACATACCCTCATGTTCAGACAGAATCCTGTCTC
This sequence comes from Ruminococcus sp., assembly GCA_017479805.1. Taxonomy (GTDB): domain Bacteria; phylum Bacillota; class Clostridia; order Oscillospirales; family Ruminococcaceae; genus Ruminococcus. The sequence goes on along the minus strand of JAFVBU010000115.1, from coordinate 9,563 downwards.
GCATTCGGGCAACCACACTCACGCTCCCACTCGCAAGCTCGTTCACTCTCTGCGAGACTTTTATTCTGCTTTCGCTCGACGGCAGTAAATTCGGGGCGGTGGTATAGGGGCGCAAGCTGACGTCAGCTCGAAATTTCAACATACAACAATTTTCAAACTTGTAGAATATTTTTCAGCATTTAACCAAAAATAAATAGCAATATAGTCCTAATTTTCTTCCACAAGACAGTTGATAAACTTTCAACAGTGTGTTGAAAGCAGTGTGGAGTTTTAACTTTCACTGTTGAAAAGTTGGTGGAAAAGGTGGAAAACTACGCAGAATGCAGTTTTTTACAGGGTGAAAAAGTTGAAAACTCTGTGGATAAAGTTTAAAAACTCGCAAACAATAAAAATGCATTGTGGAAAAGTTCTCCCCAATGAAAATTTTGAAAGGATGAAATTGTATGAAAAAGCATTTAGCAATATGCTCCATTTTATTTGCGGTTTGTGCAGCTTTCACCTCATGCGGCGATGCTGACCACCGTTCTGATGTGAATAATGACAACGGTATCCAAGTACCGACCACCGAGGAAGAATACGAAAGCAACTACGAAAGACACACCACCACAGGCAGGCATAAGGACGCTGAGGACTACGCAGAGGGCGTTATAGACGGCGTTGAGGATGCAGGCGAGGATATCGTTGACGGCGCAGGCGATGCGGCTAAGGACGTTATCGACGGTCTCGACGGCGAAAAGACGGATAAGAGAGATTAGCAGAAAAGGCGCACAGTTGTGCGCCTTTTTAGGTGTCGGGTATCAGGTGTCAGAGAATCAGCTCTCAGGGGCGGTTTCTCCGCCTGTGAGTTTTCCACGCAAAAAACGGGCGCACACTGTGCGCCCCTACAATTTGCTGAATATTATAAGTCACGGTCTGATGTGGGAATCATCCCCTACACCTGACACCTAAATGATCACTCATCTTCCTCGTCGTCCTCGTCATAGAACACATTGTAGCTCTTTGCACGGTGGCTGTAGGTGCTGAGAACCAGCCCTATCATTGCGTACATACTTATCATAGCCGTTCCGCCTGCGCTGAGGAAGGGAAGCGGTACACCGATAACAGGCGCAACCTTGAGCACCATGCCGATGTTCATGAGGCAGTGGGCGAATATAAGTCCGAATGCGCCCATACAGATGAATTTTCCCAGATGGTCTCTTGTGACACGGCTGTCTCCGAAAATTTTAAGGCATATGTAAACGAAGATTATCAGCAGTCCCATTGAGCCAACAAAGCCGAAAACCTGCCCTGCGTAGGTGTAAATGAAGTCGTTGTGCATTTCGGGAACGGATATATAGCTCTCGGGCTTTGCGAAAAGTCCCTTGCCGAATATTCCGCCCTCTTTCAGCGCTGCAAGTCCCAAGTCCTGCTGATACTCCATATACTCGGGGTCTGTTCCCGGGTGGAAAAGTATGAGTATACGCTTCTTGTGCTCGTTTCCGAGGAAGAAGAACCACATCACCGCTATTCCTGCCGCTACCACAAAGGGCGCTGCAAGCAGATATTTCCACGATATCCTCGCCGAGCATATCATAAATGCAAATATTGCCGCAAATACTATAGCTGTTCCGTAGTCGCCCTGCAAGCCGACGATACCTATTGGTATCATGCCGTGTATTATCAGCAGCGCCATGTGCGAGGGCTTGTTCATTTCCTCCTCGTCACGGGAAAGGTGATAGCTGAATGTTAATATAAATGCCAGTTTCAGTATCTCCGACGGCTGGAACTGGACGATACCCACGTTCAGCCACGCCTTATCGTCCGCACCCTCTCGCTGATAGCCGAGGGGAGTGAACGTCAGCGCCACAAGCAGCAACGCCACAGGTGCGAATATGAACCACAGCTTTACCAGCTTGTGGTAATCGATAAATGATATTATTATGGCTACAACTATGCCCACGCCCATTGAGAAAAGCTGGGTCTGCCAGTAGCTGTCGCCGATACCGTCCATCATCTTGTTTTTGACGATGGAATATATCAGCAGCGAACTCATCGCCGATATAAGTGTTACTGCAAACAGCAGTCCGCCGTCAATGCTGTGCTTCTCCGACGGCAGTTTTTTGAATGCTGATCTCATTTATTCTCCTTTGTTCTGAAAATAAATTGGGGATGTAACTTTTTTGATGATTTACAATGCATCCGGCGTTCGCAATTGCTCATTTTACCACAAACACAAATTCAGTCAAGCCCAAGACAAGTGCCATAAATGGCAGTCTTGACAGAATTTGTGTTTGTGGTTAGGGGGCAATTACGCAAACGCCCGGCACTTCCCGACCACCTAAAATATTTTTTTTCCAATCAATTTAATTAATTTTTCAATTGCCGTATACACAGCCAGTATCACCAGTGACCACAAAAGCGACATGAAGTAAACCTTTGGCACTATCTCATAAATATGCCTGAATCTCAGCAGAAAATCGGTGTATACGTACTTGTTTACGAATGCGTCGTAATACTTCAGGTCAAACACTCTTGACATCAGATAGGTGAGAAGTGAGGTTTGTGCGATTATTGATAATACTTTTACCAATATTTTGTTCTTGAACTTTATATCATGCAGAAGTACGAATATTCCGGCGGATGCCGCAACTACGGGGTAGGAATTGTACTCAAAGAAGTGGTACGATCTGAAATACTGGTTCTCATTGGCTTTTGACTGGGTGTAAAGGCTGTATGTCAGGAAAGTCAGCGCCGCAGCAGTAACGGCCAGTGCGACCAGCTTTGTCAGCAGCTTTTTCTTCGGCGGATACTGTCTCAGGAAGCAGCCGATGTAATAATAGACCACGGGATAAGCCTTTGTGATGAACTCAGGGAACGGCTTTATCTGGTCGCTTGGGTCGAAGCCGATATAGAATGTGGACGACACGGAAAACAGGAATATCACCGTAGCAAGCAGAGCGATGTGCTGTTTCTTGCTTTTCAGCCCGTTGAAAGCAAGATTGAGGAACGGTATCAGCAGGAACATCACGAAATACTGCTCAACGTACCACGCATAGTCGCAATGGCTGAACCGCAGGTAGCCTCTCACTATCTCCCACGCCGTATATTCAGCGCCGTGCTTGGTCTTATACAGCAGACAAATGGTGCTGACGGCTATGTAAAAGACGACTACTTTAACGATGCCGAGGTAAAATTTCCCCGAAAGTGTCTTGTTTTTCATCAGGTAGCCCGTTGTTATCATAAACAGCGGCACACAGGTGTATGCTACCCACAAAAGGATTATCGGCGGTATGAAGCTGGTGTCCGTAATGGGGACGACTGCATAAAAGGCGGTGTTAAGGTAAAAATGGACTGTCACCACCATCATTGCCGCAAATATTTTGATTATGTCAATTCCCGAGCTGCGGTTCGCCGCAGGCTTCTTCGGGGGGACTTCTGTTTCTGAGACTTTTGCTTCGTTGGTCTGGTTAGTTTCAGTTAAAGTCACTTGTTCATCTCCTTTGTTTATTTTTTTTACTGCTCACTACTTACTACTTACTACTCACTGCTTACTGACAGCTACCGCTTAGGCAATACCGCACAAAGATTGTGCTGAAGATGCGCTGTCAGATTTTTCGTCAGATTGTATAGAAATTCCGCAGGCATACTGACGTATGTCAAGGAATTTCTGTGCAAGATGACGGAAAATATGCAAGCAGATTCAGTGCAAAGCCGTCAGGCGTGCTTTGTGCGGTGTTGCCCTTACTTTCCGCCCGACCAATACTTCCTGTCAAGACTTCTGTACTGCGCCGCAGCCGCAATGTGCTGCTTCTTTATGACCTCGCTTCGGTCGATATCGGCAATAGTTCTTGCAACCTTCAATATCCTGTCATAAGCTCTCGCACTAAGTCCCAGCCTGTCGAATACGCTTTTCATCAGCTTCTCTGCGCCATCGTCCATCGGGCACATTTCCTGCAATTTATCGGGAGTTATCAGGGCATTGCAGGTGATATGCGTTCCCTTGAAGCGCTCCTCCTGTATCTTCCTTGCCGCAATAACTCGCTCCCTTATGGCTGAGGACGGTTCTTCCTTTGTCTTTGCGGAAAGGTCCTCGAACTCCACAGGCGCTACCTCGATATGCAGGTCAAAACGGTCAAGGAGCGGTCCCGATATCTTTGAAAGATAGCCCGATACCTTGTTTGGAGGGCATATGCACTTCCGCTTCGGGTGACCGAAATATCCGCATGGACATGGGTTCATTGCTCCTATGAGCATGATGGTGCAGGGATATGTGACTGTTCCCGACGCACGGGCTATGGTCACTTTCCTGTCCTCCAGCGGCTGTCGGAGTATCTCAAGGGTCTTTCTGTCAAACTCCGCTAATTCGTCTAAAAACAGCACTCCATTGTGTGCCAGCGATACCTCGCCGGGGTGCGGTATCGTTCCGCCGCCTGCCAGTCCTGCGGAGGAAATGGTGTGATGAGGCGAACGGAAAGGGCGCTTGGTGATTATTGGCACTTCCTCGCTGAGAAGTCCCGAAATGGAGTGTATCTTCGTAGTCTCCAGAGATTCCTCAAAGGTCAGGGGCGGAAGTATGGACGGCATACGCTTTGCAAGCATACTCTTTCCGCTTCCCGGCGAGCCGATAAGCAGGGCATTGTGACCGCCTGCCGCCGCTATTTCAAGGGCTTTTTTGGCGGACTGCTGTCCTCTTACGTCCGAGAAATCGACCACCTCGTTGTATGCCGTTTCGGGAATGTCATAGTGGGGACAGGGCGAGAGAGTTTTCTCGCCACGGAAATGGTCAATGAGCTGACCTGCATTTTTTACACCGTATATCTCAATTCCGTCGATGACCGAGGCTTCGGATGCATTGTCTATTGGCACGAAAACCGACTTTATCCCCAGCTCACGGGCAAGCATGACCATCGGCAGAACGCCGTTGATACGCCTTATATCGCCGTTCAGGGATATCTCACCGATGAACGAACAGCCGTCGGGGGAAATATTCAGCATACGCATTGCTTCAAGTATAGCCATAAATATCGCCATATCATGCACCGAGCCGCTCTTTTTGGTGTCGGCAGGGGCAAGGTTCACCATGACCTGCGCCACGGGAAAGCTGATATTGCACGAACGCAGAGCGGAACGTATCCTCTCACGGCTCTCCCTTACTACCGTGTCAGGCAGTCCGACCACGTCAAACTGCGGATTTCCACGGCTTATATCTATTTCTACGTCAACGGGAAATGCATTCAGACCGAAAAGTCCGAGACTTGATATCTTCGCAAACATACATACCCTCCTGTCAGATGTCGAATTTCATGGGGCTTTCAAGGATAAAGCTTTCCTTGCCGCTCTCGGGCAGATATCTGCGCCTCATGCCGTTTCCGCCGCTGTCAGCGGACTTCATGGCACTTATGGCAGGCATAATTAGCTCGGGCATACCGCTGTCAAGCTGTGATACCACAAAAGCGGCTGCCGACGAAGCGTCCAGAGAGGGCAGGGCTGATTGAGATTGTGCGTACTGTGGAGCACCGCCGTTTTTCTCGTCCATGCGCTCGTTATACTCGGTAAGGTGCAGGCTGAAAAGGGGAAATCCCTCGGTATTTCGGAGCTGATCGTAGTCACGCCACATACCGAAAGCACTGTAGGTCTTCCAGATACCGCCAAGTCCGACAATAAGCGCTATGGGGTCGGCAACATTGTCTCTGAACAGTAAAGATATGACCACCATCAGAATGTATATCAGAAGCAGAATTGCGTTAAATATTTTATATTTAGTCCAGCCAAGCAGGGAAAGTGCAGAAATGAGGACGAATTCCACTATTTGCAGACCTGCTATCCTTACATCGTTGTCACCGCAGATAAGCTCAGGGATAACGGCAAAAATAGTATATTTCACTCCCACCATGCTGAGAATTCCCATCATGAAGAACGCAACGACCGTATACACCAGTATTTCAAAGGACTGCTTCTCTATCTCTGTCTTGCGTCCGAGGCAGGCAGGATAATGAAGATGATCGGGCTTTTCAGCTATATCTTGATTGATTCTCATATCCACCCCTCCATAAAAAGTATACTATTTCTATTATACCACCTGACGGTGAAAAAGTAAATAGTCTTTTTCGAGCTGGCGTCAGCTCGACCACACTCACGCTTCGCTCGTAAACTCGCTTATTCTCTGCGAAACTTTTACTCTGCTTTCGCTCGCTGTTACAAATGGGGGGCGGTGGTGTAGGGGCGCACAGTGTGCGCCCGTAGGCTACGCATAAAACTCACCTGTGTAGGAACGACCAATGTGTCAAGTCCCACATAGCTACAAATCTGTAGGGGAGGGCGCCCTCGCCCTCCCGTGGGTTACAATGCGACCAACGGCGGGAGCCCGAGGGCGGGCTCCACTACAAAGAACATGACAGATAATTTTAGTGTAACCCACGGGAGCTCGGAAAGCGCCCCTACATTCTCAATTATCATTTGTTGTTGATTATTTTAACAAACAAATAGGGACACACATTGTGTGCCCCTTTATTTGCTGTTATTTTATTTAACCCTTACAAGCTCATCCTTTTTATCGTCGGAATTGATGAGTGTCAGGTTATCGCCCTTTAACTCGAATTCCACATTAACAGCCTCGTCGCTGGCGGACTGACCGAGGAAAGAGGTGTAGCCCGAGAGCTTCATCTTGCCCTTTTCCAGAGAATAGTCAAATACATCAACAAATGTTACAGTGCTCTTGTCGCCGTCAATGTTCATATGGAGCACCATATCGCCGCTTTTCGACTGCTCCTGTATGAGGTCGTAGGCAACACCGCCCTTGAAATCGTACTCGCCGTCGTAGCTGTCCTCGTTGGCATTTCCGTCGGTTCTTTCAAGAGTGATGACGTTCTGTCCCTGAATATCGACAGAAAAGTTTGTGCCGTCGTAGTTGATAAGGTCCTCATCGAATTTTACTGCGCTTTCGCCGTCGCCGATAATGAGCGCCTTGTCCTCGATGTGAAGTATCTGTGTAGTGTCCATGTAAATAGAGCCTTTTCCGCCGTCCTTTAGCTCTATTCCGCCTGCTTTTATAGACTCATCCGCAAGCTCTTTCAGTTCCCACTTGCCCACTAAGTCCTTTTCCGTTACACCGCATGAACCGAGGGCAAAGAGCATCATTGCCGAAGCCATGAATATAGCTGTCTTTTTCATTTTTTCCTCCATGAAACAAAAATTGTATCTGCACGCTCTATTATATCACGAAATTCTCTGAATTGCAAGTATTTTATTGAAGTGTCAGGTTTTAGGTATCAGGTGTAGGGAACGCCGCACTTGACACGTGCCCTACAAATATGACCGTTAATTTCAGCGTATCCATCGGGCGCACACTGTGCGCCCCTACATTCTCAATTCTCAATTCTCCATTCTCAATTCCCGACACCTGAACTATTAACACTTTCCCTGCGCTGTGCATATTATACGGCGGAGGTGAAAATATGTTTGACGAACTTTTTCTCGCTGTTATCGTCAGCTTCGACATTTTCCTTGCGGCGGCGGCTTACTGCAACAGCGGCATTAAAATTCCCCTGCTTTCCTCTGCGGTCATAAACGGCATCTGCGCCGCTGTTTTAGGGATATCCCTCTGTTTTTCGCAGTTTATCGGGAATTACATACCGCCCTCGGTGTTCCGTGTCTGCGGCTGTGCTGTTATCTGCTTCATCGGGGCGCTGACTATAGTTAAAAGTATTGCCAGAACTCTTGTGCGGAAAGTTTCCGAAAGGGGAGAAATGTCCCTAAAGCTGGGAAAAAGTCCCCTTGCGCTGAAGCTGTACCTCGACGACACCGCCGCCGATATCGACCATTCAAAGGTGCTTTCCGCAGGTGAAGCCGCCGCCCTCGCTCTTGCCAGCTCGATGGACTCTGCGGCTATGGGTATAAGCTGCGGATACGACGGTATATCGCCGCTTGCCGCTTCTGCTCTGACACTGATCTGCGGCTTTGCAGCGATGGTGGCAGGGGGGATGGCAGGCAAAAAGATATCCTCCCTTGACCATGATCTCTCATGGGTGGGAGGAATCCTGTTAATTGTATTTGCTATATTTGTTAACTAACAGCTAAATATCGTAGATAACCACTTCCGACGGATTGAACAGCCTTTTTTTGCCAAGTCCTGCGGATACGAGCAGTTTTTTTCCGCCGTAGGTGTACACTCCTTTCGATGCCCTCGGGAGTATCTTTCTCTCGGGTGAAAGCAGTCCTATGCCGAATATCCGCACTATTCCGCCGTGCACGTGTCCGCTGAACGTATAGTCAGCCCCCCACTGTGAGTAGGCTTCGCCAAAAAAGGGATTATGAGCCAGCAAAAGCACCTCGCCGTCGGGACAGTCGCCTAAAAGTGCCGTTATATCGCCTTTTTCAAGGACTTTCAGATTGCGGTATCTGCCGTTGACCTTGTACACCTCGTAGCTTTCCTCAAGCCCGAATATTTTCAGCCTGCGCCCATTTATTTCTGTCTCGGCGCACTCGTTGCGGAGTATCCTTGCGCCGTTTTCCCCGACAACACGCAGAAACTCGGCTTTTTTCGCAGGTGAAAGATCCTGTTCGTGGTTGCCGAATATCAGGTATACGGGCGCTGTCTCCGCAAGCTGTTTCACTGTTCTGCCTGCAACGGTAAAGTCCTCCTCGCACCTTGAAACAAGGTCGCCTGTAATGAATATCACATCGGGACTTTCACGCTTTACCGCCTGACAGAGTCTTACATTGTCTTTTCCGAAGCGGCGCTTGTGAAGATCGGAGATATGCGCTATCCTTATGCCGTCACCCGATTTTTCGTGCCTGACGGTGAGAATGAACTTATTCTCCAGAAGCGCATACGCCGCAAAAATCAAAATAAATAACAATAAATACTTCAACGGCGGTTATTCCTCGTCGTCGGTCTCGTCTTCGTCAGCCTCGATAACTACCTCGTTGGCTTCTTCGAGCTTTGCTTCTTCCTCAGCCTGTTTAGCCTGTTCCTCGGTAAGCTGTTCTACCTTTTCGGTCTCGGCATTGTCGTCGTGCTCTGCACGTGTAAAGGCTACTACCTGTGCGCCCTCATTGACACGCATTACACGAACGCCCTTTGCGATACGTCCCATTACACGGATATCGCTGGCAAGGATACGGATGATTATGCCGTCGCTGGACACAAGGATTATATCCTCGTCCTCGTCGATTATCTTGATTCCGCAGACATGACCTCTGATATCATCGACCTTGTAGTTGATCTTACCGTAACCGCCTCTGTTCTGGATGGTGTAATCTTCTATCTTGGTACGCTTGCCGTAGCCGTTTTCGGTGACAGTAAGGAGAGTTGCGCCTCACGTACTCTTGCTATACTTACAACACTGTCGCCCTCACGGAGCTTTATTGCCTTTACACCGTGAGCGGAACGTGACATTGAGCGTCCCTTGTTTTCCTCGATACGTATAGCCATACCGTTTCTTGTAGCTACGAATATCTCAGCGTTGCCGTCGGTCATGCGTACACCTGCTATCTCGTCGCCCTCGTCAAGTCCGATGGCGATAAGTCCGTTCTTGCGGACATTCTTGTAGAGTGACAGGTTAGAACGCTTTATCTTGCCGTTC
>JAFVBU010000114.1 GCA_017479805.1 Ruminococcus sp. | reverse complement strand
TTTATGAATTTTTCATGCGGTTGCCCTGCGCCCCTACAACTGATCTCTTGCCAAAACAGATAAAGTAGTGTATAATAAAGGTAATATAATACTGAAAGGAGAATGTTCCATGCGTTCATTTAAGCATATCGCCGCTCTGACTGCCGCTTTGCTGACGGCGGCTTCTTTGGCAGGCTGCGGCACACGCAGCGCTTCACCGCAGATAATCGACACTCCCATCATAACCATTACCATCACCGAGCCTGTCACCGAAGCTGTCACTGTTACCGAGACAGAAGCCGAGCCCCTTACCGAAACTGAGGTGCAGACCGAAGCCGATACAGAGCAGGAAACCATCACCGAAGCCGTTTCCGACGAGGGCTATCCCGTTGTGGACGATTCCTACGTTGCCTACTACTTCCGCACCAAAAGTCAGCTCAATGAGCACTTTGAAAAGCACGGCGCTGAGTTCGACGGGGATTTCGACTACAAGACCGCCGAGGACTATGAGGCAGGTGCAAGCGATGTTATCAACAACGACGAGGCGCTGTTCAAGTACGAAAAGGACGACGGCGACGGCGTTTACTACATCGAGGATACCAACGAGTTCGTCATTCTCTCAAAGGATGGCTATATCCGCACTTATTTCCGCCCCACCAAGGGCAAAAAATACTTCGATAAGCAATAGCAGGTGAAATATGAATCCACGTCTGCCATACCTCAGGGACAAGACCTCTAAGCTGACCTCTTCCCCAGGGGTATACATTATGAAAAATAAAAAGAGCGACATTATCTACATCGGCAAGGCTAAGAATCTCCGCAACCGTGTTACAAGCTATTTCCGTGAGAATCCCGACCATACGCCGAAAGTCGCCGCTATGGTGTCCAACGTCTTTGACTATGATTTCATCGTCACCGACAGCGAGTACGAAGCTCTTGTGCTGGAATGCAGTCTCATCAAACAGCACAAGCCGAAGTACAATATCCTCCTCAAGGACGACAAGGGCTACCACTATATCCGAATCTCCGACGAGGAGTACCCACGCATAACCAACGAAAAGCACACCAAGCAGTCGGGGCGCTATCTCGGTCCGTACACCAGCGGATTTATCACAAAGGAAGCGGTCAGCGAGGCTAACCGTGTGTTCATGCTCCCCACCTGCCACAAGAAGTTTCCGCAGGATATCGGCAAGGGCAGACCTTGTCTCAATTTCCACATCAAGACCTGCATGGGCGTGTGCCGTGGAAAAATTTCCAAAGAGGACTACAACAAGGCGGTCGAGCAGGCTGTGGAATTCATCCGCAGCGGAAGTGCACAGTCCGTGGAGCGTATGGAAGCGGAAATGAACGAAGCTGCCGAGAATCTGGAGTTCGAGAAAGCCGCAATGCTCCGTGACCGTATCGCCGCTGTGAAAAAGGCTGCCGAGAAGCAGAAGATAATCAACAGCGGTGTGGACTCCGCCGATATCATCGGTATCGCCGAATATTACGAGGGTGTGTACGTTTCGGTGCTGATGTACCGTGAGAACCGCCTTTATGATAAGGCTGTATTTGAGCTTGAAAAGCCTGACGGCGGCGAGGACCTGCTGGAACAGTTCATGCAGAATTTCTACTACGGCAAAGAGGATGTGCCGAAAACGGTCATTATCGACCACCTCCCCGAAAGTGCAGACCTTATCACGGAAATGATGGAAAAGCAGTCGGGACGCAAGGTGAAGCTCCACGTGCCGCAAAAGGGCAGACAGCTTGACCTGCTGAGACTTGCCAAGAACAACAGTGCCGAGCATGCGGCGATACAGAATGACCGCACGGGCAAGGAGGTCATCGCCCTTGAACAGCTTGCCAAAAGTCTGGGACTTGCCAAGCCGCCACGGTATATCGAAGCATACGATATCTCCAACCTTTCCTCGGAATCGATGGTGGCAGGAATGGTAGTTTTCGAGGACGGCAGACCGCTGAAAAAGGCGTACAAGCGGTTCACGGTAAAGGAGCAGAAATTGCAGAACGACTACGGCAGTATGCATGAGGTGCTGAAAAGGCGACTGATGCACATTGTCACACAGGAGGGGGATGAGTTTTTCACACGCACTCCCGACCTGATACTCCTTGACGGCGGAAAGGGTCACGTGAACGCTGTTGCGCCGATACTCCGTGAGCTTGGACTGAATATACCGCTGTTCGGCATGGTCAAGGACAACAAGCACCGTACCCGTGCCATTGCCACGGGCGGCAGGGAGATCCAGATAAACGGCTTGCGTTCGGCTTTTGACCTTGTTACAAGGATACAGGACGAGGTGCACCGTTATTCTGTTGCTTTTATGCATTCACGGCATAAGAAGTCTACTTATAATTCGGAATTGCTTTCGGTCAAGGGTATTGGTGAGAAGAAAGCGGCGAAAATTATGATGAAGTATAAGACGAGGGTGAATCTTTTGCAGGCGAGCCCACAGGAACTGGCTGTTACGGCAGGGGTGAGTGAGAGTGTGGCGATGGAGTTGTACAATGTACTGCACGCAGACGAGTTAAAATAAAAAGAAAAAACAAAACAAAAAATAAAAAAGCGGCGAAGCCGCTAATAGACCGGGGTCAAGGGGGATGTTATCTCCCTTGC
>JAFVBU010000113.1 GCA_017479805.1 Ruminococcus sp. | reverse complement strand
GCGTATTCGTTGAGACCTCAGAGTATGTCGCATATATCACCACTTCCGAGACCACCGAGGTTACGACCACCGACGACGATACATCCACCACCGAGACTACCACCACTGATGTTACCACAACAGATGATGAGGAGACTCAGGAGACTACCGAGACAACAGCGGAGGTCACTGAGGATATGCTCACAGGAAGCTGGAACGCCGGGGGCGGTGTGAGAGTATTCGAGTTCTACGGTGACGGAGAAAGCGGAAGATATTCTGCGGCTGAAACATCACAGACGTTCACATATGATATCAGGGACGAGGTAATGACGTTCCGTTTCAGCTCGGGCGAGCCTGATATACTGAGCGGAAATGTGACATATATCAGCGAGGACAGCTTTTTGATACGCTGGGATAACGGTGATACGGAGACATTTACGAGGATAGGTTGATTGAAAGCCGCAGTTGGGACTGCGGCTTTTTTGTTTTTAATAGGAATATTTTGTAGGGGACGGCATCCTCGCCCTCCCGAGGGTAACAATTAGACAAACGACGGGAGCCCGAGGGCGGGCTTCCCTACAATATTCTATCCATAATTGTACCGGTATTTACGGGCGGCGTTCCCTACAGACGGGGTCATGTTAATTTAAACGTAACCAAAGGGACGTCGAGGACGCCGTCCCCTACATCTAAAAAACTAATCACTAATACACTAAAATCCGCTTATTGACAGAATATACATAACGTTGTATAATATTGATATATGGCGATATAGGGAAAAACTATAATTAATATAAGAGGACGTAATATGGACAAACGTACAGATCAGCTTGTTGAACTTCTATTTGACGATATACCTTATTCTCCCGAGGCAGGGGAGGCGCAGGAGAAAATTTGCAGGGCGCTGGACGGAAAGTATCGGGAGCTGTGTAAGGATATGCCCGAGGGCGAGGCGATGGACGCACTTCTCTCTGAATACGGTCAGCTCAGCAAAATGGCTCAGCTTGCAGGCTACTCCGATGAGCAGGCAAAGGCGTGGCGAAATGCAGGCGATGCGGCAGAGCTGAAGCCCACCAAAAAACTTCTGTGGAAACAGCGGCGGCGCACCTATGCGGCGGCTTTGTTCGTGATGTTTGCTTTTACCGAACTGGTTTGGATGATCTACAATGCCGTGAATCTGAACAAGGAGTTCTTCTTTGTGACTGCCATGTTTGCGGTATTCGGGCTTCTGACATTCTTCTTTGTCAGAAAAATTTCCAAAACAGAGCGTGAAAACAGTGGAACGAAATATGACAACGAAGCATACTATTATCTTCGGGCACAGTCGGACAAGTACACCAAACGGCTGTTCAACTCCATAGCACTTCTTATAGGAACGGCTTTTGTTTTCGTCGGCTCGGAAATGAGCTTCTACATCTTCGGCAACTCCAAATCAGCCGAGCTTGCGGAGAACTTCTTTTCAAATATTACTATGGTCGAGATACCGCTGTTTTTGCTGGTGAAAAATCTCATTCTTCACAGGCTCATTCAAAAGCGCATTTCTCACCCCGATGCGAAAAAGTCCCGAAAATACTGCATATTCATTGCACTGTTCTCTCTGGTCTACTGGGTGGGAGTTACGGTATTCACCATTATTGCAAGCAAAAATGTCAGCTATCCTGCCAATATTTGTATTGCGGCGGCAGTCATTTTTGCGGTCATTATCATTATCCTTGACCTGACCGCAAGAAAAAGGGTGACATTCAAAAATGTCGTGTTCAACCCGAGAAGATTTGCTGTTGTGACGGCGGCTGTTGTGTGTGCAGGCGGATTCACGCTCCTTAACCGTGACACATGGTACACTCAGAGCTATATCAACTCTGTTCCCGTGGTGGAGCATAATTCCCATAAAATAGACTATAACGAGCAGACAGGTGTGTACACTATAACCTCGTCTGCCGAGGACTTTAAGATTCTCCATCTGACCGATATCCATATCGGCGGCAGTCTGTATTCCTATTCTAAGGATATGAAAGCGCTGAAAGCCTGCTTTGCGGAGATAGAGCATACCCGTCCCGACCTTGTGGTTGTGACAGGTGACCTTTGTTTTCCGCTGGGTATAATGTCAATGTCGCTGAACAACTCCGCTCCCGTTCAGCAGTTTGCGGCTTTTATGCGAAATACAGGGATTCCGTGGGCGTTCACCTATGGCAATCACGATACAGAAACGCTCTCAACTCTGAATAAGACCGAGCTGAACGAGGTGTATAAGGCGCTGTCCTACAAGACCTCGGGCAACCTGCTCTATCCGTACATCCAGCCTGATATAATGGGCAGAAATAATCAGCTCATAGAACTGCGGAATACAGACGGTTCGCTGAATACGGGACTGTTTCTGATAGACTCCAATGCCTATACGGGCGAGGGGATAAACGTCTATGACTATATCCACGACGATCAGGTTGACTGGTACGCAGACGAGGTGCGGAGAATGAACAGCGAGGCAGGGCATACGGTCAATTCCTTTGTGTTCTTCCACATCCCGTTACAGCAGTACAAGACCGCTACAGAGCTTTATCTCAGCGGAAGCAATGAGGTGAAATACTTCTTCGGCGAGAACCCCGGTGACCACGGCGGTATTACCAACGACCTTGTGTGCTGTTCGGACTACCCCAGCAAAATGTTCGATACGGCGCTGGAGCTTGGCAGTACAACAGGCTTTTTCTGCGGTCACGACCACTACAACAATGCATCTATCGAGTACAAGGGAATACGCCTGACCTACGGCATGAGTATCGACTACCTTGCTATGCCCGGCATCGAAAAGGAAACAAAACAGCGTGGTGCGGAGCTCATAACCATTCACCCCGACAGCAGTTGGGATCTGGAGCAGATACCGCTTACATCCATAACATAAAAATCAGCACCTTCTGCGGAATGAGCGTGGGAGGTGCTTTTTTGGCGGTTTATAGGGGAAAAAATGGTTTTTACATAAATTATTTTCCTGTTGGGATTTTATGCGGCTTGGAAAAGCGTTCTGAAAGGAAGTCACGTTTGATAGGTTGCCGTTTTTCTTTGAGTTCAGTCAAAGATTATATTTGTGAGTTATTTGCTGTTTGACTGCGTTTTTGAGGAGGACGATCATGAATAAACAGCCAAAGAAAAAAGAGGGCATTGCAAGGCTTATGGAGCTTGCAGGCACGAAAAAAAACGGACTTACCGCCGCCTGCACGCTGTCGGCACCGTCAACATTCATTGAAGCAAAGGAACAGAAAGCAGGCTGTGTAAAATCCACGCAGCCTGCGGCTAAAAATTATAAATAATTCTTTTAGAAGTTCCTGCTTCAAAAGGGTTTCCCCGATAAAAAGCGCCGCTGCCTATAAAATTATAGCTTTATGTAAAATATGTAAACTTCTTTTCGGCGTACTTATTTCTTATGATGACTGCTTCGCTTTCGGTGAGCATTGGCGGAGTATTTTGCAGGTCGAACATTCCGCTCTTTGAAAGGCTGCTGCCGAGCCATATTGCCGATGCGTCCAGCCATGCTCTGTTGTTCTCCTTATCGAAGCCGTCCAGAGACATTTTATCCTCCTCGCTGAGATTCTTGACAATATGGATATACGCTCCACGGTCTGCGTTCATATTATTCAGCGTATCGAGGATGATATAGTGGTAATGTATCTCGGGAAGCTCGTTGATTATCATTTTCAGATTGTTGAAGGTGACGTTCAGGTCGGCGATCTTCGATGCATTCTGGAAAGAATTGATAATAACATATACGTGCTGTGCGTCCTCGCTCATCACTATCTCCCCTGCTTCATTCTTTATGAGCTTTCCGCAGCGTGCTTCGGCATCGAACTTATAGAGCTTGTTCCACACCTCGAACTCGTCTGTTGTGGAGAAATACCTGAACTCGTTCTCGCTGCTTCTCAGCTTGCCTGACGGGTCAAGCAGGGTAACGGATATGCTCTTGTCCGACGAAAGCGCCCTTGCAAGATAGCCTGCAAATTCTGTCAGCCGCTCCTCCGACTGCGACGCTATGAACGTGATGTACTTGTCGCTGAGATCATATCTCAGCACTTCCTTATCCTGCACACCGAGAGGGACATTGTTCCATGTGATATCCTCGGACAGCACTGCATCTGCGCTGACGGTCTTATGCTTGTAGGACACAGCCCTGACTTTTCCGCACCTGTCAGCCGCCTGTTCGCTAAGCTGCTTTACCTCGCTTGCGGCATCAAGGGATATTTCCTCGCCGTCCTCGTCAGTGGGGATAACATCGAAAATATCAGCCGTCTGGAACTTATATGTTATCTCGTCCTCCTTGACGATACCGCTTCCCTCGCAGGCAGACGGTGTGATACCGCCTGTTCTTCCAAGAACGCCCAGATAGTCATTGACATCGTTCATTCTGAGCATATAGGTCTGCTGGATATACTGTCTCAGGCGGAAATTGGTGTTGATGGAGGCTGTACCGATAACTACATACACACCTCTCTTAACGCCCTCTCTTGCGATGTACACAAGTGCGGCGGATACGCTCTCATCGAACTTTTCCATGAATTCGGTGTAATTATTGAGAATGAGAACGATATGCGGCAGAGACTTGCCCGAATGTTTGCAGTATTCCTCATATTCTCCTCTGTACTCCGAGAACAGCTTGCTTCGTCTGTTAATCTCATCGCTGACTGAGCTTATGATGTTTCTTACGTCCTCGTCCTCCTCGGATATTACAACGTCGCCAACCTGCGGCGCTTTGGCAAAGGTCTTTAAGAAGCCTGCGTCAAAGTCGAGGGCGTAGATATTCACCTGACTTGCGTCGTAAGCGTAGATAAGCGAATACATCAGCGAGATAAAGAACATATCCAAGCCGCTGCCTGCTGCGCCGTAAACCATAAGGTTGCCCTTTTGCGAGAACGGCACTGTCATTATCTCCTGAACACGCTCATACAGGTCGTCACGCTTACCGATAACAGGCGCAAGAGCGGTGTATCCGCTGTGAGTTTCGGGCATTCCGTATTCTTCATACAGCGCTCTCAGTGACAGCTTTGCAGGGATGGGTTCGAGCCAGAGAGGTCTTACCTCGATATCCTTTGCAATGTCGATAAGGTAATTTCTTACAGCGATAAGCTGTGAAACATTCTTCTTGTTTGCGTCTATCTTCAGCTCGGGCTTTCTGCTCTTTTCGTAAAGGACTGCACCTGTTCGGCTTATCACCTCTGCGGACTCCACGTCGCTCTTGACAAACTCGTCAGCTTCGATGTAATCAGCACCGCACCACGCTGACTGACCCATGCTGAAAACCTCATTATAGCCGACCTGGAAGAAAAATCGTCCCGTGGTGGATATCTCAGCGGCATCGGGACAGTGGATAACTGCCTTACTATCCTCCTTGCCCTGCACTTTAAGGCATATCTTGAATCGGGAGTTGCTCCAGATCTGGGGGCTGACAACGCTGTCAGGCTTCTGAGTTGCAAGTATAAGGTGCACACCGAGGCTTCGTCCGATACGTGCGGCACTGACAAGCAGATCCATGAAGTCGCTTCTGTCCGCTTTCAGCTCGGCGAACTCGTCGCAGACTATGAACAGATGGGGCAGAGTTTCAAGGTCTGCACCGTCACGCCTTAACTGCTGATACTTGTATATGTCCATAGTTCCCTCGTTGGAGATCTTACGGGCTTTCTTGAAAAGTATCTGTCTGCGCTTTATTTCAGTCTCGATGGAAATGCAGGCTCTCTCAATGGTCGAACCGTCGAGGTTTGTGACAGTTCCCACAACATGGGGCAGCTTCTGTCTTACCTCAACAGGCTTGCCGTCGATGATCTCCTCCTTGACATCGTTGAATGCGTCGGCAAGACCGCCGCCCTTGTAGTCAACGATAACGAATGCGACCTCCTCGGGGCTGTAGTTTACGGCAAGGGAGAGGATTATGGTAATGATGGATTCGCTCTTACCCGAACCTGTAGTACCTGCAATAAGTCCGTGAGGTCCGTGGTACTTTTCGTGCATATCCATGAAGAACAGGTCACCCGACGGCGCAACGCCTATCTCGGTTTTCAGCGACTTGATAGGATTGTTCTCAGCCCATCTTGTGAGACTGTTCAAGTGCTCTACCTTTGACACCTTGAACATATCGAGGAATGTCAGCATTTTCGGGAGCTGATAGGTCTCATTGGTGATATCCAGCTTGATGTTGGAAATACTGCTGAGATACTTGTCAAAGCTGTTAGCGCCCTCGTTCAGCACCTTATACGGCTTGAACTCGGTGACATTGTTCTCCTTGCGGTCGTATATCTTAGCTGTTCCGTCTGCAAGCTCGATGATGATATCGGAGTTGTTGTAGTTGTACATACCAAAGGCGGTGAGGATGCTTATGCCAAGCTGTGCCCTGTTCTTCATTATAAAGGGCATGATGTCAAGGCTCTCCATTATCTTCTTGTCGGATGCGATAATGAGCATCTTCGGGAAATCGTCCTCCTTGTGGCTGGTACGGTTGTCTATCTCCTTTTCAAGCTCTGCGGCGAATTCCTTTACTTCGTCGGATGATGCGGCTATGTATCTGAACGAGCCGTCAGCGCTCCATGTATGGGGCAGCCATTTTGCGTATTCCCAGCGCTCCTTTTCGTCCTCGCTGAACAGGAACACCATTTTCAGTTCATCGTAGGAATAAAGCGACGCAAGCTGGACCACTATCTCCTTGATGATCTCGCAGGAGCTGCTCTTTTCTCCGCTGATACCGCATATACAGCCGTTGTTCAGCGAAATGGTGATGGGAGCGTCGTTGAGTATCCTCTCGTCATGGGCAAACTGCATCATATCATAGCGCAGATCGTCCTTGAAGAATTTGTCGCTGTCCTCGGTGAACTTGACCGTAACGGCAGATTCACGCTGACCCGTACCAACAGCCGCCGACATGAAATCATCGTCATTTATGCTCTTGCTCCAGAGGTAGCGGTCACGCTCCACAACTCTCCTCATACACTCGTCAACTGTGAGATACTTGCGGCAGAGGTACTCCTTTTCGTTGTCCATCATTACATTCACAGAGGCTCTCAGGTCCATGATATAATCCTGATACTCCTGTCTGCGCTTTGCTTCTTTTTCCTTTGAAGTCTTTTTGCGCTCCTTTTTTATGAGGAAAGGCCAGAGGATGGACGATGCCACCATGCTTCCTGCCATGATAAATGACGGTACAACATAGGAAATGCTTGTATTTCTGTAATAGGCAGCAAGTGCGTTGTAGCCTGCAACAAGGACTGTTGCCGTACTCATTGTAAGTGCAGAGCCCATTGAGAGAAGAATGGACTGCTCCTCATGCTGTTCGGTATGATCGGGCGGAAGAAGCGTTACCTCGGATATATCTGGAGCTTTTTCGCCCAGATCGACTGTTCTGTAGAAATAGTCCGTATCGGAGGTGTTTTTCCTTGCAGGGCGCACATATGGCGGAAAAACGACCCTGCTGAGAGTTTTTCCGTTCAGCGCTTTTTCGGTGTCGATATTGGCAGCAATAAAGTCAGCACACACAATAAATCTGTAGCCTACTATGATTATAACGTCGCCGATATGTAGCGGATACTCTGTGCCGCTCTCTATCCTGCGGTTCTCAACGTAAGTGCCGTTTCTGCTGTTCTGATCGATAACATACCAGCGTCCGCTTCTTTTTCCGATAACGGCGTGTCTGCCCGATATATATGAATCGTCGAGGACGATATCATTATCAGTCTTCTTGCCTATAGTGAAGCTGATATCCCCTGCATTCGGGTCGGTGAAGCAGAACTTGTTGAAGCGGTTCTTGTCGTCGTTGATTGTCTCAACGATGAGCGTACATTTTATGCCGTTGATCTCAAGTATCAGCACATCGTCGCTTTCTACAGCGGCACTGGTCACCTGATGGAGCTGATCGTCATTGCCGTAGCTGAATATCCTTGTTTCCGAGCCTGCGGAAATGCCCCATTTATTGTCGATACCGTCAATATTGATATCCTCAGCCGCCGAGCTTATGCTGTGATTCAGCTTATAGTGTCCTTTCTTCTTATCGGGAAGAACAGTGGTATTGATATATTCATTCTGCAAAAAAGTTATAAGAAGCATATTATCCCCCTGTATCAGATAAACATGAGTTTAGTTCTGTTCTGTATTCCAAGCTCTTTCAGCGTCTTGTCTCTCGGTAGGCTCTCGCCCTTGTCACGGAAGCAGAGTATATTCACACTGCTTTTGCAATAAAGTCCCTTTGCGGCATCGGTAAAAATATCGCTGAGGACATCTGCCGCATCGTGGATATACATATCCTCGGGCAGACGGATATCATAGGTCCTGCCGTTTGCAGGCAGATAGACCTGAACTATTATTTTATTCATTGAAATATATCCCTTTCTCGGAGCTTGTGTTCATGGGGGGAATGTGCAGGCTTCGATACGGTGCAAAGATACCGAAAAGAATTGCATGGACCCTATGAATACGAGCTCTTACTTCATATACTTTGAAAAACCGCACAACACCGCTTTACGGCATCGTGCGGTTTTGATTTGTAGTTTGGCAATTATACTCGGCGCTACAGCAAAACATACATTTATGCTTGTATAAATTCCAAATAACTGCGTCAAACTTTTTCACCATACACAAAGTATGCTTTCAAAAGTTTTCCTTGTTCTTTGGAATTTCTACGGCGCATACTCTGTAT
>JAFVBU010000112.1 GCA_017479805.1 Ruminococcus sp. | reverse complement strand
GGATCGTAGTAACCGATCTCCTCAACGAAACGACCGTCTCTTGGGTATCTTGAATCAGCAACAACTACACGATAGAAAGGTGCCTTCTTAGCGCCCATTCTTCTGAGTCTGATCTTTACTGCCATTGTATTCACCTCCGTTATTTAGGGTAATTGTATATCAAAGCGGCGGGAGACCGCAATGAGACCGTTATTTATTTGCCATCGATTTATCGACGGGTACAGAAGCCACAAGAAGCACAACTGCAATGAACAGAAAGAACCCCTGAACTGTCCTCTTCTTTTCCGCACTCATGGAGCTTGTCAGCTTCTGGGACAGAAACACCATAACAAGAGCTGCCGCAAACATCAGCCAGCCAACAGGCGTCTGATACTGATACTGCTTTTTGCGCTTTTTGCTGATACGCATGAGCATATCACAACATGAATAGATCTCATTCATAGCTTTTCCTCTCAGAACGGCAGATTTCCGCCGCCCTTTCCTGTGAGCTTATCGAAGTTCATGCCTGCAAGCTGCTTTCTTGCCTTTCTGAGGGACATTTTGCTGTTCTTGCCTGTGAACTTCTTCATTACCTGCTGCATCTGGTCGAACTGCTTGAGGAGACGGTTCACGTCCTCTACCTTAGTGCCCGAACCTGCGGCGATACGCTTCTTGCGTGAGGGATTGATGATGGAAGGCTTTGCACGTTCAGCCTTAGTCATAGAAGTTATCATAGCCTCTATCCTTCCAAGCTGGCTCTCGTCGATATCGGCATCCTTTATCTTGTCGCCGACACCCGGGAGCATACCGATGATGGATTTCATGCTTCCCATCTTTCTGATCTGCTTCATCTGGTCAAGGAGGTCGTCCATATCGAACTTGTTCTCCTTGAACTTCTGGGTGAGCTTTTCAGCGTCTTTCTGGGATATAACGTTTTCAGCCTTTTCTATGAGAGTGAGCACATCGCCCATACCGAGGATACGTGAAGCCATACGCTCGGGGTGGAACTGCTCGAAATCGTCAAGTTTTTCGCCCATACCCACATACTTGATGGGCTTACCTGTAACAGCGAGGACGGAAAGTGCCGCACCGCCACGGGTATCGGAATCCAGCTTTGACATGAGAACGCTTGTGATGCCGACAGCGTCATCGAAAGCCTTAGCCACGTTTACAGCGTCCTGACCTGTCATAGCATCAACTACGAGCATAATTTCAGTCGGCTGAGTTTCTTCCTTTATCTTTACAAGCTCATCCATAAGTGCCTCATCGATGTGGAGACGGCCTGCGGTATCGATGATAAGGATATCGTGACCGTAGTCCTTAGCGTGAGCAAGAGCCTGTTTAGCGATGATAACGGGGTCTATCTGACCCATTTCAAAAACCTTTACATCGGCTTTATGACCGACTACCTGTAACTGATCGATAGCCGCAGGACGGTAAACATCGCAGGCAGCCAGAAGCGGACGGTGTCCCTCTTTTTTCAGCAGCTTAGCCAGTTTAGCGGCATGGGTGGTCTTACCCGAACCCTGAAGTCCGCACATCATAATGACCGTAGGCGGCTTTGAAGCAAAATTTATACGGGCATTGCTGTCGCCCATGAGAGAAACAAGTTCCTCGTTAACTATTTTAATTACCTGCTGTGCAGGAGTAAGGCTTGCCAGAACTTCCTCGCCCACAGCTCTTTCGGTGACTTTTTTAACGAAGTCCTTAACTACCTTGTAGCTGACATCGGCTTCAAGGAGGGCGAGGCGCACCTCACGCATTGCCTCCTTAACATCACTTTCCGTGAGTTTGCCTCTTGATTTGAGTTTTTTGAATACATTATTAAGTTTATCGGAAAGTCCTTCAAATGCCATGCGTTTGCCTCCCTATGGCTCACAGAAGCCCGAGACCGATATTTATCTCGTCTGTGATAGTCTTTTTAAGAGTATTGTCATTTATATCCTCGGCTGCCTGACTGAGATTACCGAAGCACTGGCGCATTTTCTCCAGTCTGTCGGCGAAGCCCAGCTTTTCCTCATAGTTCAGGAGGATATCCTCGGTACGCTTGATAAGCGAGCGGACAGCCTGACGGGTTATACCCAGAGGAGCACCGATCTCTGCAAGTGAAAGATCCTCGCAGTAATAAAGCTCCATAACGCTGCGCTGGTGTTCTGTGAGCAGATCGCCGTAGCAGTCAAGGAGCATAACGAACTTTAATTCCTTAGCCATAAATCTACCTCTGAGCGGGTGTAATCTAAAATCACTTTACACATTATACTACATCCGAACCGTTTTGTCAACCCCCTTTTTGAAATTTGTTAGTGTATGAGTGTATAAGTGTATCAGTGCTTAGTTTTTTAGGCGGCAGGCGGCAGAAATTGAGAATGCAGGGGGCGATGCCCACATCACCCCTGCCTTACAAATAAAATACTGTAAACCTGAATAGGGGCGGATATCATCCGCCCTACTACTTTCTGACCAATACTTACTAAGCACTATAACACTATTACACTAAAGAACAACAAAATAGAACAACAAAATTTCCGCCCATGCTCAAGAAATCAATTGACATTGATTTCTATAAGTGATATAATAAAATGTGTATGTGCGGACGGTGACGGCGCATAAAATATATCATGGTAAACGTCAAAATTTTTGTCGTTTGCTGTAGTTCCGCAAATTAAGGATTTGGAGATAGTACATTGATAAAAACAGTTAACGGTTTAAGGATAAATTATGAGGAAAAAGGCGAGGGCGACCTGATAGTTCTCCTCCACGGCTGGGGAAGCAATATCACACTTTTCGCCAACCTCATCGACCTCCTCTCAAAGAAGTACAAGGTCGTGGCTATGGATATGCCGGGATTCGGCAAGAGCGACGAGCCGAAAGAGCCGTGGGACGTCAGCGCCTATGTGCAGTTCGTTATCGACTTCCTGAAAGACTACGGCACTAAGGAGGTCATGCTCCTCGGTCACAGCTTCGGCGGTCGTGTCATTATAAAAATGCACAGCCGAAATGACCTGCCTTTTACAGTGAAAAAGGTCATTCTGGTGGACAGCGCAGGCATTATGCCGCCTAAGTCCAACAAAAAGAGCTTCCGCACCTACTATTATAAAGCAGGAAAGGCAATACTCTCAACAGGTATCGCACAGAAGCTGGCTCCCGATGCATTGGAAAACTTCCGCAAGAAGATGGGAAGTGCCGACTATGCCGCCGCTTCGCCTATGATGAGACAGGTCATGGTCAAGGTGGTCAACGAGGACTTGGAGCCTTATCTGCCCAATATCAAGTGCCCGACGCTTCTGGTGTGGGGCGTGAACGACACGGCAACACCCCTTTCGGACGGCGAAAAAATGGAGAAGCTCATACCCGATGCAGGACTTGTCAAGCTGGAAAACGCAGGGCATTATTCCTTCCTCGAACAGCAGTTCACTTTCAACCGTGTTATGTGCTCATTCATGAAGATTGAAGATTAATTCATAATTCATAATGCATAATTCATAATTAAAATGTGTCACCGAAGGTGACACCGAAATTATGAATTATGAATTCTTAATTATGCATTATAAAGGAGATTGGATATGTTTACAGTATTATGGATAGTTTACGCCGCCATAGCGCTGGCAGGTATTGTTTTCTACGGGCTGAGAGAGTTCCATATGCTCCAGCTCAACGGCTATAAGCTC
>JAFVBU010000111.1 GCA_017479805.1 Ruminococcus sp. | reverse complement strand
CACATATCCTTTGCATTGAGGATGTAAGTGCCCTTTTCGTCCTCGAAAATAGGGAAGTATTCACCGGGGCGCTTTTCCTCCATGAGGTGATAGCCCCATCTGCACGGCTGTGCACATTCGCCACGGTTAGCGTCACGGTTCACAAGGTACTGTGAAAGGAGACATCGCCCCGAAAAAGATACGCACATCGCACCGTGCACGAAGCACTCAATATCCATATCGGGGGAGCATTTCGCTCTTATCTCGGCTATCTCGTCCAGTGAAAGCTCTCTTGCGAGGACTACACGCTTAGCGCCCATATTGTAAAGCTCACGGGCTGTGACATAGTTTACAATGCCTGTCTGAGTGGAAATATGTATCTCCATATCGGGAGCATATTTTTTTATGAGCATGAGAAGTCCGATATCGGCAACTATCATTGCGTCCACCTTAGCCTCAACAGCTTCACGGACGAACTTCTCGAAAAAGGGAATTTCGTTGTTTCTCGGGAGAGTATTGCAGGTGAGGTAGACCTTTACGCCCCTTGAATGAGCATCATTTACGGCACGGCAAAGCTGTTCAAAATCGAAATTGAGCGGCGATGCTCTCATGCCGAACTGTTTTCTGCCGAGGTAGACCGCATCAGCGCCGTAGTTAAGTGCAGCGCCGAGACGTTCCTCATCACCTGCGGGAGCAAGTACCTCCAGCTTAGTTGTTTCCATTTGAAGCAGCCTCCTGTTCAGCCTCAGCTTCGGCAGCCTTTGAAGAAGCGATATACTCATCCTCCTCGCTTGCGATTTCCTCCTGATATGCCTCATGTTCTTCAAGTGACTCGGAGAACTCGGTCTTACCGGTGAAGATATTAGCGATGAAGTAGAAGTAGTTGCTCTTTACGTCTGCAAGTACAGCGTCGATAGCTTCAAGACCGGGGTTGCAGATAGCGCCGGGAGGGAGTCCCGGACCAACGTAGGTGTCGTAAGCGTCGATGATGGTCTTATCGTAAACATCCATGTGCGGTCTTACAACGTCGTTAGCGTAGTTTGAAGTCGGGTCTGACTGGAGAAGCGGGAATATCTCAGGATTTCTCAGACGATTCCAGAATACGGAAGCGACCATAGTCATTGTATCGGTAGTAGCAGCCTCTTTCTGAACGATGGAAGCGAGAGTGATAAGGCTGTCAAGGTTAAGACCAAGCTCCTCCATCTTCTGGTAGCGCTCATCGGTCATCTTTGAATCAAAGTTGAGATAGATCTTCTGGCAAACCTGTTCAGGCTCCATATTTGTATAGAAGAAGTAGGTATCAGGGAATACATAGCCCTCCATACGGTTGAGCTTGAGAGTTGTATCACTTGGCAGCTTTTCCTCGAACTTGAAGCCGTATCCGCCTGAGTTGAAGTAGAAGATGAACTCGCTTGCGGAGCATATGCCGTTTTCTTCAAGGATATTGGCAGCCTCATAGATATTGATACCCTCTGGGAAGGCGATCTCCACTGTTTCCTGCTCCTCCTCATGGATAGAGGTAAGCTCGTCTATGATAGCTTCATAAGCCATGTTCGGGCGAACGAAGTGTTCGCCTGCGATATACTGTTCGTCGGACTTTCTGAGGCGTGAGAACAGCTTGAAGCATTCAGGGGAGCGGATAATGCCCTCCTCCTCCAGCATTGAAGCAATCTCGTCGGTGGATGAGCCCTCGGGAATGACCATGAGGTGTGTGGAATCGTTCTTGCCGATACCCATGATATCCTTGCCGAAAGCGATGATAACAAGAGAGAGACATATTGATACGGATAGTATCAGTGTTACCAGTATGAGTATGCCCGAAACTCTGTTGCGGTTCCTTGCTTTTTTTCTCTTTCTTTTTCTTCTGCGGGGGGGAGCGGAACGTCTGACAGGTCTGTCATAGTAGTCCTCCTCCTCGGAAGCTGCGAGGTCGAACTCCTTTGGAGAGTCGGGATCGTAGTCCTCAGCCGCTTCTTCCTCCTCCTCACGGCTCGCAGCCGCGTCCTCCAGCAGCGCAGCCGCTTCTTCCAGCGGTTCGGGACTGCTGTCCTCGCCAATCTCGTTCAGGAGACCATCAAGGACCTCGTCGTTTTTGTTGTCACTCATTACAGAGCACCGTCCTTTCTTCGGTTACGATGGAATTTACTAAAAGGTCATGCTGCAAAAGAGGCAGCTCGTCCGTGATAAGCTCCTCATAGGAGAGAGCTATAGTGTAGATATCGGGATTGTCCAGCAGGAATCTGTCATAGTAGCCGCCGCCGTAGCCCAGTCTGCCGCCCTTTTCGGTAAAGGCAAGTCCGGGGATTATGCACACGGTCTTTTCGGTTATCTCGGCAACGGGCAAAGAGATATCAGGCTCGCTGATACGGTACATACCCTCATGGAGATCTGCGAATGATTCGACTACATGAAAGACCATAGTACCGTTATCCTCGCATCTTGGGTACGCTATCTTTTTTTCTGTACCCAGAAAAGCGTCGATGATACCGTAGGTCTCTACCTCTGAACCAAAGGAAGCGTAGACCATAATGCAGTCAGCCTCCTGTACACGCTCCATTTCAAGGAAGCGCTCGGTTATTTCTGCGTCCTTTGCGGCTTTATCGGTGATATTGCCACGAATTTCGGAAAATTTCTTTCTAAGCTGTTTTTTACTGTCCATATCAGTCACAGAGGATCGCCTTTCTCTGACGGTCGCTTTCTTCCTTTGAGTGAACAGCTTCCACCAGCTTCAGACCGAACTCGATAGCAACACCTGCTCCACGTGCGGTGATGATATTGCCGTCAGCGGCAACGGAAGTATTACCGATAGTCGCACCCTCGAGCTGAGTCTCGAATCCCTCGTAGCATACAGCAGTTCTGCCCTTGAGCAGACCCTTATGACCGAGGATGGAAGGAGCAGCGCAAATTGCTCCTATGTAGATATTTTTCTCCATGCAGAAGTCGATAGCCTCCTGAACGTATCTGCTCTTTTCGAGGTTGAGAGTACCGGGCATACCGCCGGGGAGAACGATGAGCTCCAGATCGTCCGAGAGGGGAGCTTCCTGAGCGATAGTATCCGTAGCAACAGGGATGCCATGAGAGCCTGTGATGATGCTGTCGCCTACGCCAACAGTTACGACCTGCTTGCCGCTTCTTCTGAGAAGATCGATGGGAGCGATGGCTTCTGTTTCTTCAAATCCGTTTGCAAGAAATACATAGATCATGTTGATATCCTTTCATTTAAAAATAACTTCGTGTTTTTCAAGGAGAAATGCGGGATGATAGGAGAGCTTTGAGCGCCTCAGCCCGTCGATACCCATATCCTCCTCACGGTTGATGTATTTATAGTCCGCAGCCGCTGCTTTTGCAAAGCAGTTGTTAATACCTGCGTATATACCATTGGTTTGTGTGTCTGCCTTTTCGATGTGGACGCAGAACGTATCCGAATTAAGTCCCTCGCCGATGGTGAAAGCGCATACTTTTCCGTCTTTGCGGACGACACCGCCTTTCAGCTCCAGCTCGTGGAAATAATTGAAGTAAGTGTTTATTGCGAACTGCTCTGCTATCATGGAGTGATCGCTGAGCGCCGCCTTACTATTATATGTAACAGCACCGAATGTAATACAGTCGTCGAAATCTTTTTCCGTCATAACAGAAAATTCAGCGCCCGATCCGGCAAAGGCTGCCAGATGATTGCGTTTTCCGTGGTATTTTCTTCCTTTCAGCGTGATAAGGTCGGAGCTGCTGTAGATGTAGTCCCATCCGTCACGGTCGGGGGAGAAGGTGAAGCTGTCGGGGAAAAGCTCGCTGAGCATAGCCAGTCCCTCATGGGTGACATTGGAAATGATGAGCGGATATCCCATAGCTTCGGAAAAGCATTTCATTTCGGTGATGACTTCACGGTAGTCTCCGCTTCCCGAGGGGAGGATGAATCTCGGCTGACCGCCCATGAAAGCGGTGCAGAGGTAGAAATCCTTGTAGAAGGCTATCTTTGAATCTGCAAGCCGCCGCCACGCCATATTGTTGGCAAAGCTGTACTCGCAGCCCCTGAGATCGGAATAACGCAAAGCCTTGTTTATTCTGTCCTTGTCTGAGATGTCGATGTCACGGAATTCAAGCATTATTTATCTCCGAATTTTTCATTGCGCTGAAATACTCTTTGACCTCCTTCATTTTACCGCAGCTCATTTTTCCTTCGGTGCACTTGCCCTCAGCCACACAGGACGGACCTGTATGAGCGAAGATATGGGGAGCAGTTTCAAGACACAGCCTGAGCATTTCGTTTGCCACGGCACGTATCTCCCACTGTGCACGGTTGCAGCAGCGGTGGCGGAAGAAATTGAAAAGTGAGCGGACGTTCATGGTGACGACTATTTTAGTCTCACAGGCATTGGGGAGAACGAAACGTGCATCCTCGTTAGCCATTTTTCTTGCGGAGGAAGCTGCTTTTTTCTCATCCATGCCCTCAGCCGTGAACCGAGCCTTGTGCTTTTCGGTGAGTATATCAGCAATTTTGTCATAGCCTGCGGTTATCTGTTCCATAAGGCGGTCGAATTCTTCCTTTGCCTCGGGACATTGTTCTATCTCGGGGGGAGTGATGAACTCGAAGCCGTTTTCGTTGACATAGCGCTGGCTTTTCTGGGAATAGGAAGCTATTCTGTGGCGTACCAGCTGATGAGAGCAGGCACGTGATATGCCTTCAATGCCGAAAGTGAAGCTAACGTGTTCCATGACGCTTTCGTGACCGATGGAAACGAGCATATCGATAAAGGATGCGATCTTTTCTTCTGTAAGCCCGTCACGGAGAGTGCCGATATCGCTGGATGAGTAGCACAGCTTAGCGGCAGTAGCAGCCAGTTTTTCGGGCTCGGGGGTATGTGCGATCAATTCGACCTTCATAAAAAACACCTCTGCATATAAACATATACAATTATTTTACCATTTTTCGCAAGTAAAGTCAATAGTTAGAAACGTAAAATTATAAGTAGTTAGTGTATGAGTGTATTAGTGCATAGTTTTTTAGGTATCAGGTCGTAGGGGGGCGATGCTGCAATGCCCGTTTTTTCGTTTTGAGAACCATTGACAGTTATGCTTATAAATTTTATAATATAGGTGAGACAAAATGACTTTTTCTGTTACTAATATATAGAGGGTAAGAATATTCTTTTTCGGGAGGAAAATATGGATAACGGTGCAGAGTACTACCGCTGTTTTCTGAATGGTGAAAAGGAAGCCCTGAACAGACTGATACACGAATACTGGGACGGACTTGCGCTGTATCTTGGGAATATAACGGACAGCTTTGCCGAAGCTGAGGAAATGGCGGAGGAGACCTTTGTTAAGCTGTACACCGACAAGCCGAATTACTCAGGCAAAAGCAGCTTCAAAACGTGGCTTTACGCCGTCGGGCGCAATACGGCTCTTTATCATATGCGAAAGCGCAGGAAGATGTATGAGATATCCGAAAACGGGGAATATGACATTTCCGACAGGGAGGATATCGAAAGGAACTGCATAAAAGGGGAGGACAAGAGGCATCTTCTCAGGGCGATGGAGAGGCTGAATCCCGATTACAGGCAGGTGCTGTATCTGGTCTATTTTGAGGATTTCACCAACACCGAAGCAGCAAGGATAATGGACAAGAATGAAAGACAGATACGAAATCTCCTTTACCGCTCAAAGGGGGCGCTGAAAGAGATATTATTGGAGGAGGGCTTTGAATATGATGGACTATGACAGAATATATAAAAGGGTAGTGCACCGTGGGGATGAGATATTAAAGCAGCGCCAAAAAAGGGCAGTAAGGATAAAACAGACCTCCTATGCGGTCTCGGGAGTTTGTGCTGCCGTTATCGCAGGTGTGGGAATATGGCGGATGAACGACCTTAAAAGGCTTCCCGAGCAGAGCTTTTCGGAGGTGGAGACAGTCCCCGAGACTACTTCCGCAAAAACTGAGACTACAGCTTTAACGTCGGTGAGTACCACCAAAACTACATCAAAAAAGACAACAACAATCACCACCAACCCCACAACATCATCGGCTGAAACAACGTCTGTGACCGATACGGTGGCTGAAATCAAGCCCACGGAGACAGTCCGCACAGAAACATCAACAGCATTGACATTGGCAGAAACACACAGTGAAACGACTGAAACAACTACAGTTTTGCAGCAAACAGAGCCGCAGACTACTCTGACAACGGCGAATTTTGAGGAGACAGGCACAGCCGAAACAATGACCCAAATGATAACAAGTGCAAATTCTAACGTACAGACTACAGTTCCATGCAACGCCGTAGATATACAAGAAGCAATTGACGAAAATAAGCCTTTAGGCAGCTTTACACTTGAAGCTCCCGACCCGCTTGCAGGAAATTACAGGCTGTTGAAAGAAATACAGCCTTACAGTACGGGAAAACTGCTAAAAACGGCACACCTGAAAGAAAGCAGGTTTGACGGTGGAAAGCTCATAGAAACGGAGAGCGATGCCGATATATATGAAGTGATCGGCTGCTCCGAAAAGGCAATGACAGCGGTGAAATATGACGGCAGCGAAAGGTTCTTCTGCTATGTAAACACCGACTATCAGCCCCGGACCTTAGGTGAGCTTATCACAGCGTTCGGTCTGTCTGCCGATTCCCTCAGCGGAAGTATTATGGGCAGCAGTACTTCTATGAATCATGTCGACACCGAAAAGATCTGGCAGATCCTTACCGCCGATACATCTCTGCCGAATGTAAAGGAGTACTGCGAGGAAAACGGCATAACTCTGAAAAACGGACTGAGGATAATTGTATCATCCCCCGAAGTCAACGGCAGCTTCCTGATATCTGCCAAAGGCTATATACAGGCAAATATCAACCAGATAGAATCGTATTACTACATGGGAGCCGAAAGAGCAGTCGAAATAATGACAGAGATAAAACAAAGCTAAAAGCCTGCAAATTATTGCAACGGTACTTATATAGAAGATCATACTTTTATCGGGGGAAAACCTTTCTGAGGAAAGGTTTCCCTAACTGGGACCTGTCCCCTCTGTCAGCTACGCTGACATCTCCCCACCCCCGTGGGGAGTCTGCCCCAAACCCCTTTCCTAAAACTTTCATTATTAAAAAATTCTCCATAGAGGGCGCATTCGAGTTGTACTGAACTTGATATTATACAGTGCGCCCTCTATGGAGAAATTTTTAGGAACAACAGCTTTAAAATGGGACAGGGGAAAACTTTCCTCAGAAAGGTTTCCCCCGATAAAAAGTATGAACTTATATGTAAGTACCGCCGCAATAGCTTGCAGGCTTTTGTCTTAAAGTGCTTCTTCGAGGCTGAGCTTGAATGGTTCAAATCTTCTGAATGCAGCCGCATTCTTTTCGGCTGTCAGTGCCTTTGCAAGCTCCTCCATCTTCTTGTTGTATGTATCGTAGTAGCGCTCGTAAAGGAGTGAATCGATGCTTTCCTCTGACCACATATCGTCCTCGGTCATTCTCTCCTCGATGTTGCCCTTGATGATAACATAGATGGTATTATCGTCGTACTGATACTTAGCTGCTTCGTACTCCTTGAGGTTGTTGAATACAAAGTCGTTGTAGTCCTGAACTGTTTTCTGGTATGCGAGAGTTTCCTCGGAAGCAGTTGTAGTTGTAGCAGTCGGGTCGCTGTCGTCAGCAGTTGTTGTAGTGTACTTTGT
This sequence comes from Ruminococcus sp., assembly GCA_017479805.1. GTDB lineage: Bacteria > Bacillota > Clostridia > Oscillospirales > Ruminococcaceae > Ruminococcus. The sequence continues at coordinate 2,351 of JAFVBU010000111.1, read as the reverse complement.
GAGAGTTTCCTCGTTTGCGTATGGGTCTGTAGTAGTTGTGGTAGTTGTCTCGTTTTCTGCTGTAGTAGTCGTGGTGGTAGTTGTAGTTGTGGTAGTCTCACCGTTTTCCTCAGCAGCAGCGGCAGCAGCTTCTTCAGCCTTTTTAGTGGTGTATTCGTTGTACTTTTCCTTGCACTCGTCGAACTTTGCCAGCTTCTTCTCGTTGGTCTTAGCGGAGTTTATCTCCTTTACATAGCCGTCCACCAGCTTGACGATATCGTGCTTTTCGTCCTCTGTAACAGGCTCACCGTCAGAATCAAGGAGACTTACAGAGAAGTATTTGATACGTGCAGTTCTGTCAATGAAGTACTGCTTCAGCTCCTCTTCGGAACAGCCCTCCTCAGCGTCGAGACCGTAATAATGCTTGAAAAGAGCGGTCTGCTTGTAGGAATTTGCCAGTATTGCACGGATAGACTCCTCGCCAACGCCGTTTTCGGTAAAGAGAGTATTTGTGAGCTGCTGCTGAACGCCGTCCTTGATAGCAGCCTGATCCTCAGCGGAAAGCTCCTCACCGATCTTCTCGAATTCCTTTTCGACAACAACGAAGTCCTTGCAGTAGTCAACAGCCTGATCCTGTATCCAGTCAGAAGCGTTCATAGTGCCGAGTGTGGCATTTTTGATATCGTCGGCTGACGGATATTCGCCGTTCTGAGCGTAAAGGGTATAAGCGGCATTGTTGTAAGCGTAAAGCTCGTTATAGATGAAAACACCTGCGGGAACTTCATATCCGTCGATAGTCATTGCTGTTTTTGTGCCGTTTCCGAAAGTGATAGCCTTTGGAGAGCTGCAGCTTGCTGTATTTGCAGCGAGAGCCATAGCAGCGGCTGCGGCAGCTATCCTGTAAAATTTATTCATTTGTAGATTCCTCCGATATTACTGCTCCATTGCCGAAAAACGGTGCAGGAGTATTATTTTTATTCAGATACTTTTATATTATACTATATTTTTTCTCATTTGTCCATAGCTAAACGAAAATTTTTATCATTCTGTCACTTTTTCGGTTTTTGTCTAAAAAATATGTTGTCTCAACGTATATTTTATAAATGTATATTGTAAGAAAAGATATTGAAATATCCGTAAAAATGTGTTATCATAGTTAGTAGCATAAAATCAAGACCATCCGCAAACCAACGTTTGCTATATAATTATTCAGGAGTGATAAATATGAATATGAACTTCAAGTGCAAGCTGCCTATCCCGAAAGAGGTAAAGGAGCAGTATCCCGTTACTGCCGAGTTACAGAAAGTCATTGACGAGAGAAACGCTCAGATCGCCGATATCATCTCAGGCAAGGACGACCGTCTGCTTCTCATCATCGGTCCGTGCTCAGCCGACCATGAGGACAGCGTTCTCGACTATGTGAACCGCCTCAGAGGTGTGCAGGAAAAGGTCAGCGATAAAATTTTCATCGTGCCACGTATCTACACCAACAAGCCCAGAACAACAGGCAAGGGCTACAAGGGTATGCTTCACCAGCCCGATCCCGACAAAGAGCCTGATATGTACAAGGGCATAGTTGCCATTAGAAAAATGCACCTCCGTGCTATCCAGGAGACAGGCTTTACCTGTGCCGACGAAATGCTCTACCCCGAGAATCACCGTTATATCAACGATCTCCTCGGCTATGTTGCTGTAGGCGCTCGTTCCGCCGAGAATCAGCAGCACAGACTTACCGCAAGCGGTCTCAACGTGCCTGTGGGTCTGAAAAATCCTGTCAGCGGAAGCCTGCTGGTTATGATGAATTCCATCGAAGCCGCTCAGTCAGGTCATACGTTCCTCTACAGAGGATGGGAAGTCAGCACCGAGGGCAACCCCCTCGCTCATGCAATACTCAGAGGCTACGAGAACAAGCACGCCCAGTGTATGTCCAACTATCACTATGAGGATCTCCAGCTTGTGAACGCCCTCTATCAGCAGAAAGGCTTCGCAAACCCTGCTGTTATCATCGATACGAACCACGCAAACTCAAGCAAGCACCCCCTTGAACAGCCACGTATCGTCAACGAGGTGCTCAATAACTGCCGCTATAATAAGGATATACGCAAGCTGGTCAAGGGCTTCATGATCGAGAGCTATATCGAGGACGGCAACCAGAAAATAGACGAGCATATCTACGGAAAGTCCATCACAGACCCCTGCCTCGGCTGGGAAAAGTCCGAAAAGCTCATCTACGAAATAGCTGACCTCCTCTGATGGCGTAAGAATAATCACATCGGTTTTACTTTATGGGGAGCGGTACTCTTGTTGGGAAAGAACCCTTTTGAAAAAGGGTTCTTTCCCAAACCCCTTTCCTAAAACTTTCATTATTAAAT
>JAFVBU010000110.1 GCA_017479805.1 Ruminococcus sp. | reverse complement strand
TTTCCAGGTGAGCGTTCATTTTTGAGACGTGCTTGATAGCGTTCCTGCCGTAGACGAAAGCGAGGACGATAAGTCCCAGGATCAGCACGGCAGCGATTATCATGCAGATCAGTCCACAGGTGTTGTTATACTTGAAAAGCATGGCCGCACAAGCGCCGGAGTCCGCCAGCAAAAGCAGCAGGAGCACCACAAATAGTGCTGGAAATCTGTTCCTCAAGTCCTCAGCTCCTTTCAAAAAGTCTTGACCTTATCAGGTCTCCATGATGATGGGGAGGATCATGGGACTGCGCTTTGTTTTCTGATAGATGTAGTCTGAAAGAGCGTCCCTCATCTTGCCCTTGAGAGTGTTCCATTCCTTGAGCTCAGCGTAAGAGCAGCCGGCCAGAGTGTTGGAGAGGATAGCCTTAGCCTCGTCCATGAGCTCCTCTGACTCTCTGACGTATACGAAGCCTCGGGAGATTATATCAGGACCGGCCACGATCTCATTTGTGGCTCTTTCGATACCGATAACGATGATGATGAGGCCGTCCTGAGCCAGATGCTTTCTGTCACGGAGGACGATGGATCCGACGTCGCCAACGCCCAGACCGTCCACCAGGACACGTCCTGAGGGCACCTGAGAAACGATCTTCATTGTGGAGCCGTCTGTTTCGATAACATTGCCGATCTCGGCGATGATCACATTTTCCTTGGGGATACCCATTTGAACGGCCAGGTCAGCGTGTTTTTTCAGGTGCTTGTACTCGCCGTGTACGGGGATGAAGAACTTAGGCTTAGTGAGAGCCTGCATGAGCTTGAGTTCCTCCTGGCAGGCGTGTCCGGAAACGTGTACCTCGTACATTGCCTCATAGACTACCTCAGCGCCGGACTTCATGAGCTCGTTGACAACACGGGTAACGAACTTCTCGTTGCCGGGGATAGGAGTAGCCGAGATGATGATGAAGTCCATGGGAGTGATGTTGACCTTCTTGTGGTCATTCATGGCCATTCTTGTGAGAGCAGACATAGGCTCGCCCTGGCTTCCGGTAGTGATAAGGACTATGCGCTCGTTCTCATAGCGGTTCATGAGCTCGATGTCGATGATAACGCCGTCGGGAACGTCCAGATAGCCCAGCTCGATAGCTGTATTGATAACATTGATCATGCTTCGTCCGAAAACGGCTACCTTTCGGCCGTAGCGGACAGCACAGTTGATGATCTGCTGAACACGGTGGATATTTGAGGAGAAGGTAGCGATGATGATACGCTTGCCCTCGCCCTTTTTGAAGAGTCTGTCGAAGGACTCGCCCACGGTGCGCTCTGAGTGAGTATAGCCGGGGCGCTCAGCATTGGTGGAGTCAGCCATAAGAGCCAGAACGCCTCTGCTGCCCAGCTCGCCGAAGCGTGCCAGGTCGATGATCTTGCCGTCGATAGGGGAGTAGTCCACCTTGAAATCGCCTGTATGGACGATAATGCCCGCAGGAGTATGGATAGCCATGCCCACGGAATCGGGGATGGAGTGGTTGACCTTGATGAATTCAACAGCCATACATCCCATTTTCACGGTCTTTTTCGGCTCCACAACATTGAGTGTGACCTTGCCGTAAAGTCCCTGTTCTTTCAGCTTGCCCTCGATGAGACCGATAGTCAGCCTTGTGGCATAGACAGGGACGTTGACCTTTTTCAGCAGATAAGCCAGACCGCCGATGTGATCCTCGTGTCCGTGAGTGATAACGATACCTCTAACCTTGTCGGCATTGCGCTCAACGTAGGTGAAATCGGGGATAACGATGTCAACACCGGGCATATCCGCATCGGGGAAAGCCAGACCGCAGTCGAGGATGAACATATCGTTCGAGCACTCGAAAACGGTCATATTCTTGCCGATCTCGTTGAGACCGCCAAGAGGGATGATCTTGACAGGAGTTTTCTTGACCTCCTTGTTACGTGCTGGTCTGCCTCTCTTAGCAGGGGCTTTTACGGTCTCGGCAGCCTGCGCTTCGGCAGCAGCCTTTTTCTTGACAGCACGCTGTCTTGTGCCTGCATTCTGCGGATTTGCAGCAGTTTTTCTGCGAGGCTTCTTATTTGGGGTTTCTTTTTCGTTCACTATATGACCTCTCTTTCGATGACAGACGGCACTTGTTGAGGCATTACCGCAGAGTATGCCTGTGCGGTGCCTTTGATCGTTTCAGTCTGATGACAGACTATCAGTGCAGTCTTGCAGGTGAATTGGTGCTTCGGTGAAATAATGTCGTGCAGGAACGTATGAGTTCATACCGTCAGGGAGGATACGAACAGGCATATGAGCCATATCTCCACGGAAAGACGGCAATTCAGCGATCAGAAAGCCGAAGCTGTTGTGTGACGCATAGAGCGTTAAAATAATTAATATATTTAATGGCAGTTCGCCAATAAAGTCAAAAAAACGTTGTGGGACAGCTATACTGTCCGCACGGCATAAATATAGACAATACAATTATACAAAAAATAAAAGCGAATGTCAATAGCAAAACTCAGCGATTCTTACAAAGTGTATAAATTTAACGGTCACTGTCAAATATGCTTGACCAGCTTGATGGCTTTATGCAAAAAAACAATTTACAAACGGCAATACTATTGTCTGATAATACAATTTGTTTATTCCTTTGAGCCTTTAGTATTGCTCCACCAATTAACTCTTGAATAATTATTGCGAAGGACCGGCAGTGAAAGACAAGGAAGAAAGTCGCAGGAATGCTGTCGCATTTCAAGACTTTCTGACGCTGTATTTCGCTGTCAGGACAAGCAAGAAAATTCAAGAGTTAGTTGGCGGAGCAATAAGAATGATCAGAGCCAGCAGATTCGGGAAAGCCATAAGCCCGTTGAAAATATCCGAGACCGTCCACACCATACGGACGGACAAAACAGCCCCAAGTGCCGCAATAAAGGCAAAAGCCACGGCAAATCCACGCTTTCTGCTGTCCCCGAAAAGATAAATGAACGCAGTCTCTCCGCAGTAATACCAGCCGATAACGGTGCAAAAAGCAAATATCATCATCTCGGCGGCGATGAAATAAACCGAATACCGCCCGAGAACAGTTGCAAAAGCCGAATTTACGGAAATATCTCCGCCGACACACAAAAGCGTTACCGCTGTGAGAGTACAGCATATGACCGTGTCGAAAAAGACCTCGAACATACTCCACATCCCCTGTGTTTCGGGAGAATCGCTTTCTGCGGCGCTGTGAAGCAGGGGAGAGCTTCCCAGCCCTGCCTCATTGGAGAATATCCCTCTGCGGATACCGACAGAAACAGCCGTTCCCAGTGCACCGCCTGCCGCCTGACGGAAGCCGAATGCGCCCTTGAATATGGAAGCGAAAGCCTGCGGAACATTGCGGATATGGGTGACTATCACCGCTAAACAGGTGCAGACGAACAGAAGCGTAACGAGGGGCAGAAGTATCTGTGCCGCACCGCCTATACGCTGTGCACCGCCGCTGACAACTGCGAAGATCAGCAGAAAAGCGGCAATTGCAATGATATACGGGCTTATATCCCCACAGCACCGCAGACTGTCCGAGAAAGAGCTGACCTGCACCATGCCGCCCATGCCGAAAGAGACAAGCATACACATAAAAGCGAAGAAAACAGCTGTTTTCCGAGAGCCGAGCCCTTTTTCGAGGTAAGCCATCGTTCCACGGCATTTCCCGTCACTGTACTTCACGGAAAGGCTGTTTTCGGCGTAGACCAGCGCCATTCCGAGGAAAGCCGACACCCACATCCAGAATACCGCACCTGCTCCGCCTGCGGAAACAGCGGCGGCAACTCCCGTGATATTGCCCGTTCCCATAGCCGTGCCGAGGGACATACAGACCGTCCGAAGCTGAGACAGCCCCTTATTTTCCGTTTTCTCCCTTTTGATGAGGAATTTCGGCAGTTTAGCCTGCACGAAGCCCAGTCTGACGGTGCAAAGCAGACCTGTCGCCAACAGCAGGAACACCAAGCCGTTGCCCCAGATAAAAGAATTGACCCTCTCAAGCATCACATAGCCTCCCTTTTTAGTGTATTAGTGCAGAGTGCTTAGTTAATATTTGCCTTTATACTTTATGATTTCTGAAAACTACTCACTCCCAAATAAAACTAAGCATTTATACACTTATACACTAATAACTAACTGACCGCAAAAATTTACAAAAAGTATTTTACTTTACATCTTATTTGTGTTATAATAGGAATATGACAATCAAGACAGAGGAGGCGGAAGATGAAAGATTATTTTCCCGACAAGCACTGCCTTTTGACCCTTATCCTGCTTATCATCCTTGCCGAAGCGATAATATGGTTCGCTTCGGGAAGATTCATCCCCGAGCAGTTCAGCATATTGGTAACAGTCATACGCATTATCGCCATAGCCATCGGCTTTATCATCGGATTCATCTATTTTCCGCTGTTTTTCAGGACTGTCAGGTATACCGTCACCGAAACAGAAATAATAAGAACGAGCGGAGTTTTCATAAAAATATACCAGTCTGTGCAGTATTCGGCGATACAGTACACCACCATGATAAGCAGTCCCTTTTCAAAGATAAGCGGCTTCAATTTCGTGGTATTCTTCATGTTCGGCGGACAGCTCAGACTGCTGTTCCTCGCCCGTGACGATGCCGAGGAGATAATGAAGCTGGCGGCGCATTTCAGCCGAAAGGGGGAATAGCCTTGTACCACGAACACCCTCTCAGGATATTGAAATACTCAGCCAAGAATATCTGGCTGCTGATATTCCCGTTCATCCGTGGTCTGCGTACCTACCATTTCAGCAAGGACTTCTTCTATACGTGGATACAGGGCGCATGGAAAGACCTGCTCGTTATCGGCGCTATCATCCTTTTCGGACTTATCCGCTGGTTCTTCTCCATAATCGACGTTCACGAGAACGAGCTGATACACCGTGACGGCGTTTTCATCCGTGTGACCACTCACGTACCTCTTGCGAATATAAGCTGCTCTACCGTTGAGAATCCCGTGCACTTAGGCGCATTCGGAGCAAGGAGACTGAGCTGCGACACAAGAGCAGGCATATTCAAGACCGCCGACCTGAAAATGCTGGTCAACGAAAGCACCTGTGCGGCGATAATGAAACATATCCCCGACACAGCCGAAAAGAACAAAGCGGCAGAGCTGAAGCGCCCGTCGTGGCTGTCGATACTGCTTTTCTCGGTGTTCTTCTCCAGCGGCTTCTCGGGAACTGTCTATGTGGCGATGTTCTTCTTCAAAGGCGGAGATATTGCCCACGATATAATCTCCATGTCACTGAGCACCCTCACCAAAGAAACTGCCAAGCTGACGGACAAGCTGCTGCTGAAAATACCTGCAATGGCACTGGTGATAGGCGCATTCTTCATCGGCTCATGGTTCGTTTCCTTTGTGGTGAATCTGCTGAGATACGCAGGCTTCCGCATAGAAACGGACAACAAGGTGATGAAGGTCTCCTACGGCATACTGAACCGTGTGGAGTACCGCATAAGGCTTTCCCACGTGAACTATACCGACCTGCGCCAGAACCTTGTGATGAAGCTGATGGGTGCGGTGTCGCTGAACGTAAGCTGTGCAGGCTACGGCGCTGTGAAGAACCGTTTGCCCGTGCTCATGCCCGTTAAAAAGGAAAAGGATATCGGACGAGGACTTGAAGCGATGGGCATAGTAGGCGGAGTCCAGAACACCTATAAGGCACGTATAGCAGGTGCAGGCTCGTATCTTCTTCTCCCGATAATAGCAGCGGCGGCAGTCCATCCGCTTTACAACGCAACAAGGGGACTGGTCATCAGCTTTTTCCCGAAGCTGGAGGAACTTCTCCACTTTGCGGCAGTCATGGCGGAGATACCGCTGATATGGTTCATCATTGTCAAGGCGGCGGCACTTCTCACCAGCGGCATAACCTTCTACGACGACAGCATACTGATACGCTGCTCCAAGTGGAACAGCTTCCACACGGTAGTGGGGGACAGGAAAAATGTGGTGAAGGTGGAGGTAGAGCAGAATCTCTTGCAAAGGATGAGCAAGCGCTGTGCGGTGAGTATATGGTTCGGCTCGGAGGAATACAAGCGCTACAAGGTGAAAGCCCTCAGCGAAGCGGACGGCTTGAAGATAGCGGAAACCCTCGGCTGCGGCATATCATTGCGTAATACAGAAATCAGCCGTTAGCCTTTAGTCATTCGGAGCGGCAAAACTGATAATTTTGCAAAAAAAATGACGGGCGAGCGGAACTCGCCCCTACAATGAACAATGTTATTCCATCAAAATGTAGGGGCGCTTTCCGAGCGCCCGTGTTTTCTTTCACAAAAAAACAATAAAACACAAAGAGAGCCCGAAAGCTATCTTTTTTATTTGGTGTGACCGGACCGATAAGCCGTGTTCTGTCGAGTGCGGCAATTTATCTACTCTTATCGTCGCCGATAAGCTCAAGCCGTCATTACTTGTTATCCGCCGAGCAGACGTTGAGATAACAAGCACCAATAGACGTTGCATCGGATAGGGTTTACATAGCAGTATTGTCTCCAATACTCTGGTGGGCTCTTACCCCGCCTTTCCACCATCACCGCCCGAAAGGACGGCAGTATATCTCTGTTGCACTTGCCCTAAGGTCGCCCTCGGCTGCCGTTAGCAGCTATCCTGCTCTGTGATGCACGGACTTTCCTCGTAAACTAAAACGTTTCCGCTGCCGCATAGTCCACTCACAAGTTTATTTTATCATTTTTTTTATTATTTGTCAAGCCGAAATCCGGAACAAGTTCTCAACGTGTCAAAAAACCATAAAAACAACGGGGCGATGTGGGCATCGCCCCCCTACAAAGTGACGGAGAACAGGTAAAATTGTAGGGGCTGATGTCCACATCAGCCCGTAATTTACAAAATAAATTTGACTTTTTTGACAAACGGAAGAACAAGTTCTTACTGATCCTCGCCCTCGGTATAGTCAAATTTCTCCGCACCCGAGGAAACGGCGGCTTTGCTGAACTGTGTCTCGTAGAGCTGAGTGTACACGCCCCCTGCGTTTACAAGCTGATTATGCGTTCCACGCTCTGCAATAGTACCGTCCTTGATTACAAGTATCTCGTCCGCCGCAAGTATGGTTGACAGGCGGTGAGCGATGAGTATGGACGTTCTCGATGTGATGAGCGGCTCGATAGCGTCCTGTATCTTCTGCTCGGATATGGAATCGAGAGCGGAGGTGGCTTCGTCGAATATCATCAGCGCAGGGTCTTTCAGCAGAACTCTCGCAATGGAAATTCTCTGCTTCTCACCGCCTGACAGCTTTAGTCCACGGTTGCCCACAACGGTATCAAGTCCCGTGTCCTGCTTCTCGATAAATTCGTAGATATTCGCCTGTTTGCAGGCATTTATCAGCTCTTCCTCCGTAGCGTCGGGCTTTGCGTACAGCAGATTCTCACGTATCGTGCCATTGAAAAGGTAAGTCTCCTGACTGACGATACCGATATTCCTACGCAGATATTCAAGGTCTATCTTCCGCACATCCGTGCCGTCAAAGGTGACTGTTCCTGCGGTAACATCGTAAAGTCTCGGTATCAGGTTGACAAGGGTACTCTTGCCCGAGCCCGAGGGTCCCACCACAGCGATACATTTTCCGCTGTTCAAGGTAAAGTTTATGTCGTTGAGTATCTGTCTGTCCTTATCGTAGTAGAATCCCACGTGGCTGAACTCCACTTTTCCCTCGGCAGGAGTATCGGGTATCACAGCATCGGGAGCATTCTCGATCTCAACGGGCATATCGAAATACTCGAAAATACGTGTGAACATAGCCATTGAGCGTATCCAGTCCACCTGAATATTGAGAAGCTGATTTACAGGTCCGTACATCTTGCCGAGAAGTGCCACAAGCACCGTGATATCACCGACTGTCAGGTCGGAGTCATACTTCATCATGAGTATTCCGCCTGCAAGGTAAATGAGCATAGGACCGATACTTGAAAAGGTACTCAGCGCAACTCTGAACCAGCGTCCAGCCATGCTTTCACGGATGTTCAGTTTTATCATACGCTGATTTACGTCTTCATACTTCTTGTACTCCGTTTCCTCCATGCCGAACAGCTTCACAAGGAGCTGACCGCTGACGGACATAGTCTCATTGAGTATGCCGTTTATCTCGTCACTGCAAGCCTGAGACTCCTTTGTGATAGTCCACCTTGTCTTGCCTGCGCTTCTGGTGGGGATGGTAAACATGGGTATGACCATGATACCCACAATGGCGAGTATCCAGTTCTGCCTGAACATTACCACAAGGGCAACAATTAGCGTGATGGAGTTGGAGAGGATACTGGTCAGGGTATTGGTGATTATCTGCTGAACTCCCGAAATATCGCTGGTCATTCGTGTAATGATATCGCCCTGATTGTTGGAGGTAAAGAACAGCTGCGACATTTTCTGCAAGTGGCGGTACATGGTATTTCGCATATCGTAGGTGATATGCTGAGCTATCCACGTGTTCATGTAGCTTTCAAGGACGCCTATGAGGTTTGCGCCCAGCGTCACACCGAGAGACATGAGGATGAAGAATATCAGCTTATTGATACTGCGCCCGATAAGTCCCTCATCGATTATCTTACCTGTCAGCACCGAGGGGAGCAGGTTGAGGATGGAGGAAACGATTATCGCCGCAAACACAACGAGCATTTGCTTCCAGTAGGGCTTCAGATAGGAAAATATTCTTTTCAGCAGCGATTTTGTGACTTTAGGGCGGTTGTTTTTTTCTTCTTCTGTGAGGAACTGCGCTCCTCTTGGTCCGCCGGGACCACCCATTGGCGGCATTGGCAACATCTCCTTTTTAAAAAAATTAATACAAAAGTGGCGAAGCCTCGGCTTACGGCTGTTTATACTCGGCTTGACCGACACAATAATTAAATCAATTACATATCCGAATGAGCATGATCAATAAGTATATCCGCAAAATACTGCGCCTCTGCCCGTTCAAGAATTTCCCATATTTTGCAGGTGCACACCATGAGCCGCCCCTTTCCCCGTACAGTCTCATAAAGCAGCCCCGGCTTGTGATTTCTCTCCGCATTGTCAATGACCTGCACGATGGGTCGGAAGCTCTCGGGAGTGTCGTCGAGGACTGCCCCGACGCTGTGGCTGATGATATGATACCACTGAGGTGTTGTGTACATCTCAGCCCCGAAACGCTTCATAGTCGGGTGCTCCGTGTCGATGAGAAGTCCCAGTGTCCCCACAGGCAGCTTTCTGCCCATATCCTCGGATATTCTGCGGAACATGGGGTAATCCCAGAAGTCGGTGCAGTAGGTCACCTCAATGCTGTTTTCGGCATTTTTCGGGAACAGTATGACCCTTTCGCCCCCGTCAAGAAGCCGCTCCGCCTTGCTGTAGGAATCGGTGATATAGACCTTGCTTTCGTCCCTGACGGAACATTCGGGAAGCTGATAGCCGCTGTCCGCCTTTGGGAATGTCCAGAAGTCGTAGCTGTTTTCGGTGACCCCCTCAATAGTCAGCACCAGCCGCTCTTTCAGCAGATGTGTGGGCGTAAGGGCAATAGTGCCGATATAGCCAAGCCCCGTGAAGCTGTCTGTTATGTCCAGTTCTCCCGATAAATCGCCAAAAGTCCACGATATCTTCATGCCGCTGAGCGATTCGGGGCGCATATTCCGCAGATAGACGGGTACTCTCACAGTCTGCCCCATTTCAAGGACAAAACTGCGTATCTCTGCAAGTATCACCCTATCGGAGCAGAATCCCAGCCACCGTCTGTGCAGCTCGGCGGTAACGAACCTTTTCTCCTGCATGAAAGCGTTGAGCATACCGACACTTGCCGCGCCCTGCCCCGTGAAGTCCTGCAAATCGAGAAGCTGAAAGCCCGAAAGATACTCCGAACGCATAGCCGCTTCGATTTCCAGCTTATAGCACTCAAAAGCGAACAGCCCCGAGGCTTTGTGAAAATCGTCCGCATAGCCAAGCATATTCTTCTCAGCCAGCCTTTCCCTGTAGATACCGAGAAAATAGGCTTTCAGCGAGCCTGTATAGCTGTCGGCAGCGCTGAGGTCGGGATAGGAGTAATACTGCCCTATTTCATGGGAAATAACGGGAACAGTCGGAATAAGCTCCTTAGCCTGCTCTGCCCTGACCTTTACAGTGGAAGTGCCACGCTGCACCTCATACTCCGTATCCTCGCCGCCCTGCCCTGAGAAGCCGTAAAATGCCCTGTCAAAGCTGTGAACGGTATTCGGCTCATCGGTCTGGACAAAGCCGAGAGGAGCGTCACACTGAGCGTATGAGCCACGAATGAGCCGATTTTTCCTGAACCTGACCCCCGAGAAGAAATCGTCATTCTCCAGTATCTTCGGCTCGAACTGGAAATTATTGCTCCCCTGAGAGTAAAGGTGACGGCTGTCAAGGTTCTTGAACTCTCCAAGCATATCATTCATAAGCGAATCATCGCCCCAGAGCTCATTGCCGAGAGTCATCATCACAAAGGATGGGTGACCGCCGAATGTACTGAGTATCCGCCTGCCCTCCTCACGGAGATATTCGACTTCCTCTGCGTTGTATTTCTCGCTGTCGGGAGCGTATAAAGTCCCCCAGAAAGGCAGCTCGGGCTGTAGGTACATCCCCAGCAAATCAGCCGCCGCAAATGCCGCTTCGGGCGGACAGCAGGTGTGGAAGCGGTAATGGTTTATGCCCCATTCCTTCGCCTTACACAGCACTTCGTACCAATCCCCGATATCGGTGGGCGCTGCCCCTGTCAGCGGAAAGAGCATTGCATCATGCTTTCCACGGAGAAACAGCGGTCTGCCGTTTATTTTCAGCTCAATGCCGTCGGTGCTCATTTCCCTCATGCCGAATTGAACGGTATGGATGTCCATACTGCCGTTGACAGCGGCTTTCAGAGTGTACACAACAGGGGAGTATTCGTCCCACAGGGAGAAGTCCTCTCCGAGGTCAATGACGGTAAAGGGCTGTTCTGCGGTGACTGTCCTTGTTACGGTGTCCACCGTCTTACAGTCCGAGGAAGCTCCCCAGATGCTCACATCCGCCCTGTCGATGCCGTTCAGCCCGAATTCGAGCCGCACCGAATGTGACGAAATATCGGGATATGCCCTGACAAAAGAAATACCGTCCCTATCGTAAAGCCTTACGGATAGTTCGCCTGTTATGCCGTTCCAGTTGGTCTGAGTGTCAGCCGAAGTGAGATGACCGCCCTTTGTGGGATAATCGGTATTGCTGACCATTATGCATATATCCGTACTGTCGCTTCCGATATGGTCGGTAATGTCGTAGATATGCGGTGTGCAGAGACTGTTCCGCTCACCGATATATTTTCCGTTTATCCACAGCCTTGTGAGCCTTGTCCTTTCGAGGAAAAGCTCGGCTCTTGTGCCGTCGGGGATGCCGCTGAGGTCGATGCTCCTGTAGTACCAAGCATAGCCCTCGAAGCTGTATTCATCGGTAAGACGGAACTCCTCCCTTTCGGCATTGTATCTGCCCTTTTTCTGCTGTGAGACAGTTGAGGGCAGGTAAATATCATCCTCCGCAGGCATATTGCAGAGATTTCTGTCTATGCCTGCTTTTTCCTCGTCGGCACGGAAGCCCCATGTGCCTGACAGCTCTATCTTTCTTATCATTCCGTTTCTTCGTCCGCAGATGTGTCGGTATCCTCAGAGGGGACTTCGGTTTCGGGTTCAGATGAGAATATGGTCAGCGGTGTGCCGCCAAAGCCCGAGACTATCCTGTTTGCCGCACCGATGAAGTCATTGTTTGCGGCTGTCTGGTTTGCGGCTGATACGAACTCGGCTATCTCAGGCGGAAGCTCGCCCTGTGTAACGGCAGTTACCGAACGTGCCTTTTTGTCGAGAAGCACCAGATATCCTGCTTCACCCGAAAAGCGGCGGTCGTAGTAATTCTTCGCAAGCTCGTCGTTGGGGATATCCGACATATTATTCGTAGCCACAAGAGTTACGCTGTTGGCACAGTCAGCCAGTGCCGCACTGAATTCCTCGGCGGTGTCCTCGGCGAAAACGTTTGAGTTGTCCACAACGTTCATGGGACATTTCTCGCCCAGCTTCAGCATAATGAGGATAGCTTCCTTGTAATTCTCAACCACAAGCTCCTTTGTGGCATGGTACAGCTCGTCACGCTCCGACACCTCGTCAATGAATCGCTGACAGTGACCTGTTTTGTACAGCACATCATCCTGTGTGGCGTTATTGATGAGGAAAAGCAGACCGCTTCCCATACCGTCATAAAGCTCGTTGTAAGCCAGTGCCGCATAGCTTTCGGCATCCATTCCCTGCAAGTTGTCGGTGATAACAACGGCTGTATTCAGAAGGTATTTGCTGTAGAGCATTTCTGCATAGCGGTTGCACTCGTCAAACTCGGTGTTGGTGAGAGTAGCGACCTTGTCATAGATGAATACTCCCTGCTGCGGCTCGATGATAGTGCCGTCGCTCTGCACCTCGACAGCAGAGGACTGCTCGGAGGTCACAGGCTCATCGAACATGGGCGCAGAGGGTATCTTATGAGTACCGCTTGTACATCCGCACAAAAATGCACCTGCAACTGCGGATAAAATACCTGCTGAGATAAATTTTTTCAAAAAAATCATTCCTTACTCTTGTAATGTCTCTTATATTTTAGTATAATTTAATAGAAAAATCAAGTAAAAACACGTAATTTGTCGTTTTTTAAAATAATTAACAGATAATGCCGTATCTGAAAAAGGAGAAAAACTATGGATTATTCGGTAAAAGGCAGGGATATTTACGTTTCCGAGCCCGACCTCGACCTTGATGAAACTCTCGACTGCGGACAGGCTTTCCGATGGAAGAAAACAGATTCCAACTACGACTGCACCTATGAGGGCAATTTCCTTAACGAGCACCTCCGTGTGTCACAGATAAAAAAGGGCGAGTTCATTTTCCACGACACAAGCGAGAACGACTTCATCAGCAAGTGGATAAATTATTTCGACTTTGAGACAGACTACACCGAGCTGAAAAAGCTGTTCTCCGAGGATGGGACTCTGTCCAAAGCCTGCGCCTTTGCAGGAGGGATAAGGCTTCTCCGTCAGGACAGTTGGGAGTGCCTCATATCATTCATCATCTCCCAGAACAACAACATTCCCCGTATCAAGGGCATAATCGACCGCCTTTGCGGCCACTACGGCGGCTCTTTCCCCGATGTGAATCAGCTTTCGGGGGAGGACGCAGATTCCCTCGGATATCTGAGAAGCGGCTTCCGTGCCAAGTACATTGCTGATGCGGCAAGCCGTGTGAGCAGGGGAGAGACCGACCTTTCGGCAATAGCGGAAATGCCCATAGATCAGGCAAGAACGGAGCTGAAAAAGATACTCGGCGTAGGTCCGAAGGTTGCGGAATGTGTTCTGCTTTTCGGTATGCACCGCACCGAGGCTTTCCCCGTTGACGTCTGGATAAAGCGTGTACTTGCGGAATACTACCCCGACGGATTTCCCGAATTTGCAAGGGAAAACGCAGGCATAGCACAGCAGTATCTGTTCCACTACATAAGGAATTTAGGGTAAATGGTCATGGAAAAAACGAAAAACAATTACATAAACAAGCAATCGAAATGCATTATCTGCACTCCCGACCAGACTGCAAGAAGTGCCTTTTTCTACGTTCAGGAGGTGGGCATACTCAAATCCGAGGACGCAGAATCCGCCGTAAACAGGCAGAATGTGGACTCCTTCCTCATCGGCGCAGTTGTCAGCGGACGGGGGGAGCTGACCACGGACGAATACAGCCTGCCGCTTATCTCCGGGGACTGCTTCTTCATCGACTGCCGCAAGCCCTACTATTACCGCAGTTCGGCGGACGAACCGTGGGAGATAATGTGGGTGTACTTCAACGGCTGTACCTCACGGCAGTATTTCGACATATTCTCCGAGCGCTCAAGGGGTATATTCCATCCGCAGTTCTTCGACAGAATAGCCTCGTCGGTCACGGAAATAACGGAGCTGTGCGAAAAAAGCAGTGCCAATGCGGAAATATTATGCTCCAAGCACATCATGGACATACTGACCGCCGCACTGACCTCAGCCGACAGCAGTCAGCAGTACGACTCGGGACTGAAAGAGAAGCTGGCTATGGTGCACAGCTACATCGAGGACCATTTCAGCGAAGATCTCTCCCTCGAAAAGCTGGCATCGGAGTTCTATATCAGCAAGTACTACCTGACGAGGGAGTACAAGAAAATCTACGGCAAGACCATATTCCAGCATATAATCAATGCCCGTATCAACTACGGAAAGATGCTGCTCAGGTTCTCCGACCGCTCCATTGAGGAAATAGCCCATCTTTGCGGCTTCAACGACCAGAGCTATTTTGCCCGTCAGTTCAAGAAAGCCGAGAACTGCACCTGCTTTTCCTACCGCAAGATGTGGAGGGACTAAAAATAAAAAATATAAGTCGACAATATCACATCGGAGCACGGCTTCTTTCTGTATATCGTCATAGTAATGGCAGCTATGCCCGTGGCCGAGCTGTTCGACCAGATACACGAACACCGGTATCAGAGCCAGCCCGTAATAATGGAAATGGCGGGTTTATTCGGTGTATTTGCTGTAATAGCCTATTTTCTGCGTAATCAGAACTGCAAATACTATATGCATCGAGCGTTCGCTGTATGCCGCACAGGCGTTCTTCAACAGCAGCATTACCAACGTTGCCCCGTATTTCTGGATATCGGTGGGAATGTGCCTTTCCAAAAAGAACCAGAATCATCTCAGATTTAAGCAAAAATAAAAATAAGCCCATAAGGAAGAATTTTACTTACTTCTTTATGGGCGATTTTTTGTGCCGCAGGCGACGCCACGAGCTAAAGGCAACACCGCACAAAGCCCGCCTGACGGCTTTGTACTGAATCTGCTTGCATATTTTCTGTCATCTTGCACAGAAATTCCTTGACATACGTGGTCTCCCCCAGTGGGGTGTGGGGACGTGTCAGCGAAGCTGACAGAGGG
The DNA here is from genome assembly GCA_017479805.1 of Ruminococcus sp. Classification (GTDB taxonomy): domain Bacteria; phylum Bacillota; class Clostridia; order Oscillospirales; family Ruminococcaceae; genus Ruminococcus. Next base: position 60 of record JAFVBU010000110.1, on the reverse strand, counting down.
GCTGACCGACAGACCAGTATGCCTGCGGAATTTCTATACAATCTGACGAAAAATCTGACG
>JAFVBU010000109.1 GCA_017479805.1 Ruminococcus sp. | reverse complement strand
CCGAAATACTGGGAAAGGATAAGACCTTTTCCGCAAAGCTGAAACGTATTCTGAAAAAGATACCTCAGCCCGAGGTGGGAAAATACGGGCAGATAAAGGAATGGATGGTGGATTATGACGAGGTCGAGATAGGTCACCGCCATATCTCACAGCTTTTCGCCCTCCATCCCGCAGACCTCATCACACCCAGCAAGACCCCGAAATTAGCCGATGCCGCAAGAGCAACGCTGGTTCGCAGACTTATCCACGGCGGCGGTCATACGGGCTGGAGCTGTGCGTGGATAACCAATATGTGGGCAAGGCTCTATGATAGCAGAATGGTCTACGAGAACCTGAAAAAGCTCCTTGCACACTCCACAAGCCCCAACATGATGGACACTCATCCGCCTTTCCAGATAGACGGCAACTTCGGCGGTATATCGGCAATTGCCGAGGCGCTGTTGCAGAGTGTGGCAGGGGAAATTGTTCTCCTCCCTGCACTTCCCGAGGAATGGGACAGCGGAAGTATCAGGGGACTGAGAGCAAAGGGCGGCTTCGGAGTTGACCTTGAATGGGCTGGCGGCAAGCTGACAAAAGCCGAGATAACCTCAGATTTCGGCGGCGAGTGCCGTGTACGCATGAACTGTATTGCAAGCGTGGTATGCAAGGGCGAGTCAGTAAGCTCACGCATAGAGGACGGCGCTGTTATATTCGATACCACCGCAGGCTCGGTATATACTATCAAGTGAGTTATTTAGTGTAATTAGTGTATTAGTGCTTAGTTATTAGATTGTTGATCGGAACAACAGGAGATGGAAATAAATTGCAGAAAAAAATTTGTGCTGTTCTGGCAGCTATGGCGGTCATTGGTCTCAATGGCTGCGACAAGGTGAAGAACACAGAAAGCAGCGTATCATCGTCAGAGATAACGGAAACTACCGATATTTCAGCGACAACAGAAGATGTTACAACAACTACAGCCGAGACTGTGACCACATTTACGCAGGTGGCAGTCTCGACGCAGAAAATAAACAAAAAGGACTTCTATGCCCTGTATGAAGCGGAATATGCCAAGCTCAGCGACGGTCTGCAAATATCCTTTGAACGGGACGACTACAGCGGTGACGGCTATGTTACGGGCTTCAAAAAGGGCAGTACGGTCACCTTTGAGATAGATGCCGCATCTGCCCAGCATTACGACCTTTCGTTCAGTATCGCTTCTGCGGCGGTGAATGACTGCCATCTGAAGCTGAACGGCGACGACCTTACCACCTTCCGCACTCAGGAGGGCGGCGAGTTCACGTATATCACGGTCTATGGCGTATTCCTCGACAAGGGAAAGCAGACGCTGGAGCTTGCCCCCGTTGGCGGTGATATGGAGCTGGACTATCTGAAAGTTACCGAAAGTGACGCTCATTCGGGAAAAACCTCAAAGGCAAGCGCTTCGCCTGTGGTGAAGAAGTCCGATGAGAATGCCGAGAAGCTGAAAAAATACCTTGCGGACAGCTACGGAAAGTACACCATAACAGGACAATACGTATCAGACGACACCGACAAGGAAATTGAGCTGATATACAAGACCACGGGAAAATACCCTGTGATACGCTTTTCCGATATGGATATTTCCCAAAATACAGCGGAAACCGACGCTATAAGAGCATGGAGCGAAAAGGGCGGTATCTCCTGTGTGAGCTGGTACTGGAACGCTCCGTCGGGCAAAAGCGGTGTACGCACCGAGGATACGGACTTTTCTCTTGCGGCGGCAGTTACCGATGAAGATGTAGCCACACTTTCGCAGGACAAGATAAAGTCCCTTGTCAAGAAGAAAAAAATAACCGAGGAGTGCAGTCTGCTTATTTCCGATATCGACCTTATGGCGGAAAAGCTGAAAGTTCTCAGCGATAACGGCATAGCTATAATGTGGCGGCCTCTCCCCGAGGGCTGCGGAGACTGGTACTGGTGGGGCGCTGATGGTGCGGATGCCTATAAATGGCTTTGGGAGCTTATCTATAAGCGCATGACCGAGTACCACAAGCTGAACAATATGCTTTGGGTGTGGAACGGTCAGAACGAGGAAGCGCTGGTCGATAAGAACACCTTTGACATAGCGGCGGCTGACCTTTTCATCAGCGGCGGCAAGGACTACGGCGACCGTTTCAGTGAGGCTTTTGCGGCTGTGCAGGGTTATGCAGGCAAGGATAAGATAATCGGCATAAGCGAGTGCGGAAGTGTGCCTGATACGGATATTTCGTTCCGTGATAAGGCAGTATGGTCGTTTTTCGGACTTATGGGCGGTGAGTATATCATCGACAGTAAGGGGGAGTTATCGGAGGAATATACGTCGGCGGAGAAGCTGATAAGGGTGTATAATTCTGAGGGAACGATCACGCTGGATGAATATGATTTAAATAAAAAATAAAAAAAAAAATACAAATAAAAACGCGGCGAAGCCGCACAGACCGGGGTCAAGGG
>JAFVBU010000108.1 GCA_017479805.1 Ruminococcus sp. | reverse complement strand
CGTCAGATTTTTCGTCAGATTGTATAGAAATTCCGCAGGCATACTGTCGTATGTCAAGGAATTTCTGTGCAAGATGACGGAAAATATGCAAGCAGATTCAGTACAAAGCCGTCAGGCGGGCTTTGTGCGGTGTTGCCTTAAATCAATCTCAGCCTTATGGACACCGTGAAGCCCTCGCCGTTGTTTCGGCAGGTAAGCTCGCCGCCCATCTGACCGATGAGATACTGCGAGATGTACAGCCCGATACCCGAGCCGTCCTTTCCTGCGGCATTTGTTCCACGGCAGAACTTCCCCATTATCACTTCAAGCTCATCATCAGGAACTCCGCCGCCCTTGTCCGAGACCTCCGCCACAAAGAACACATCCTCGAAAAAACTGCTGACCGTGATATCAGTATCAGCATATTTGTACGAATTGGAAATGATATTGCCGAACACCTGCTCCAATCTCAGCTTGTCCGCATACACCACACAGTCCTTTATATCGGCAGAAACGACCTTTTTCAGTGGGTCGCTCTCGGTGATGATATGCTCTATCTCCCGGGAGGAAAGCTCCTGCGGATCGACTTCAAGCTGTTCAAGCTCCTCCATCGTGGCATGGAAAAGATTCGACACCAGCTTATCTATGCGGTCAGCCTTGCTGTTTATGGAAGCAAGAGTCTGCTTCGTATCCTCATCCTGCGACACAAGCTCAAGGTAGTCCGCCATAGCCTTGATGGACGAAACAGGAGTTCTGATATCGTGGGAAAGCTCGGCAATAAGCTCCTTTCGGCTCTTTACAGCGGCTTCCTCACGCTTTCGGGACGCTTTCAGCTCCTCACGCATGATATCGAAGCTCTCGGTAAATGCGCCGAAAATGTTCTCCCTGTCCATTTCAAGCGGAGTGTCAAGGTCACCAGCCGCAACCCTTGCCGCAAAGCCTTTCAGCTTGCCGAAAGGCTCGACCACACGCTTTCTCAGGAAAATAAAATAGCCGACGGAAATAATTATCATCAGCCCTGCCATACAGCCTATCATAACAGCGCTTCTCCTGTCCATGACAGCCTTTTGCTCCGCATAAGGGTTATGGACTATCAGCTTTCCCACCACATCGCCGCCGACCTCGATATCACGGATAATGTCGTAATGTCCCGTAGCCGAGGGAACAGTGGCGGAAATGCCCTCTTTCGTGTACCGCAGAAGCCTGCTCTCACTGTCGATAACGGCATAGTCAAAGGCTTCACCGCTGCTGACTGCCCTGCCGTTTTCAGCGGAAATGCTGTCCCAGTCATTGCCAATATCTATAAGCAGCCTGTTGATTTCCGTGGTATACTGCGGCATTATCTGTTTTTCACCCGAGCGGACGATGTAAAAGCAGATGAAGCCGCTGAGCAGGGAGAAGAAAATGACATAAAGCGCAACAAACCGCCGTTTCAATTGTTTCCCTCCAGCATGAAGCCAACGCCCCAGACAGTTTTTATTATCTTCGGAGCGCCTGCATCGTCCTCAATTTTTTCACGGAGATGGCGGATATGCACATTCAGCGTAACATCGCTGACAAACTCAGTCTCCCAGACCTTCTCGAAAAACTCATTTTTCGGGATGACACGGTCTTTGTTTTTCAGCATATACACAAGCAGCTTGTACTCCATCGCTTTCAGCCCGACGCTTTTGCCGTCCCTGATTATCGCCGCTTTCTTCATATCAAAGCCGGCATTTCCAAGACGGATAAGCCCGTTATTATCGGTTTTTCCGCTGCTCTGCTTGTCCTCATACCTTTTCAGGACTGCCTTGACCTTTGCCAGCAGCACTCCCAGCGAATAGGGCTTGCAGATATAGTCGTCACCGCCGATACTCAGCGCAAGGAGCATATCGTCCTCCGCCGACCTTGCGCTGATGAAGAAGATCGGCACATCCATATTGGAACGAATCTCACGGCACAGGTCGAAGCCCGAATCAGCGCCGAGGTTGATATCAAGGAGTATAAGCGAGCAGGTATTCTCTTTAAGGAAGTCAAGAGCATCCCGAGCGGTCAGGACGAACTGTGCAGCGACCCCCGACATATTGAAGTATTTCGCCGTATATTCGGCAAGCTCGGGCTCATCGTCGATCACAAGGACGCTTGTATGCATATTATCACCGCCTTAGTTGTAGGGGCGCACAGTGTGCGCCCGTGGGTCACATTATTTTTTACAATCTCCGATTTTAGTGTATAAGTGTATTAGTGCTTAGATTTCAGGTGTCAGCTCGTCATTTTATATAATAAACATAATTCTCTTTTCTCGGAGCGCCCTCTCTTTTTGGAAAGTCGGGATAGCCGAGAGCACAGTGACCGATTCCCTCATAGTCACCGCTTATGCCAAGCTCCTTCAGCATATCCTTGCCGAAGTCCGACTCAAACTCCTCTTTAGCCCTGTGAATCCAGATACTGCCCAGACCGAGACTTTCAGCGGCGTTCATGAGGTTGCCGAGAACCAGAGAACCGTCATAAATATAAGTAGGCACATTTTTGTCAGCGAGAACGATAAGAATAACGGGAGCACCGTAGAAAGGGTCGATGCCCTCAGCCCATCCGCCGACTTTTCTGTTAGCCTCGGCAATAGCGTCCCTGTGCTTCTTATCGGTAACAGCGATAATTATGGGGCTCTGCTTTCCCATGCCTGTTGCAGCAAAAGTGCCTGCTCTGAGGACAGTCTCCAGCTCCTCCTCCTTTATCATATCGGGCTTAAAGCTGCGGCAGCTTCTTCTGCTTTCCAGAACCTTCAGTGTCTCATTCATTTTCATCAAACTCCTTTTTTATATGATTTGTGGATATATGCCGCTTCTATTGTAACATAT
>JAFVBU010000012.1 GCA_017479805.1 Ruminococcus sp. | reverse complement strand
TCAAGCCTACAAAGACTGCTAAAAGTCTTATGCCAAATGCCCCTCTTGAATTGCCTTATGAGGGAGCGAAAGAAATGCTGTTGGTTGAAGACATAGATTCTAAAGAGTTTTTGAATGAGTTATTGATTGCTATGGTAGATGAATTACCTACGCCAAAGAAAAGAAATAAGTAGTACAAATTATGATTTATAAAAATAGTGTCAGCGAGCGAAAGCAGACTGACCGCCTCGCAGAGAGTGAACGAGCTTTGCGAGTGGGAGCGTGAGTGCGCCGCCGCTCGCTCAGCGGCAAATTCTGATTTATCTTAGTAACCGTACAAAACACGATGCCCCGAAGCAGTTTAAAATGCTTCGGGGCAAAACTTCTATATGGGTATCACACTAATGTGCGCCCCACTTTTTGCACAAACTGATCACTAATAACTAAAAACTCACCAACTAAATAATATACATAGCGAATAATAAGACAAAGTTATTACAATTATTTTAATATTTTTGGTAAATCTCATTAAAAATTCACAATAATCGGGTTGACATACACTGAATTTAATGTTATAATTAAGTATACCAGTAAGTACTCGGAGGTGATCCGTGAATGATCAATTCGCTAAAGACTATCGGCGTTTTCGGCTGTCAGTTTACCAGCAGATACCGCATGAATATGCCAAAATTCTTCAATGATGCCGCTCAGGAGCTTGGCGTCAATCTGGTTTACATCAACTTCCTCGGCAAGATAGGCGATAAAAATGCTGAATACGGCGAATATGAACTCGACCTGATCGAATACATTGATCTTGATCAGTTCGACGGTATTATTTTTGACGGCGAGGGCTACAATGTCCCGGGCATGGCTGACGCCGTCATCGAAAAGCTGAGAATGGCTAAGTGCCCTGTTGTGTCCATAAGCAGCCATGTTGAGGGCTTTTATAATATCGTTTTTGAGGACAGCAAGGGAATGAGGGCTGCTATAGAGCATTTCCTCGATGTACATAAATTCACAAAAATAGGCTTCATGTCGGGTTATCTCACTCACCCCGACGCACAGATCCGACTTGCCGAGTTCAGAAAGGTCATGCGTGAACGTGGTCTGCCCGAGGACGGTGTAGGCGTATTTGAGGGCGATTTCTGGTTCTACAAGGGCAAGGAAGCCGCTGATTTCTTCCTCTCACGCCCCGAAAGACCCGAGGCTATCGTTTGTGCCAACGACTATATGGCGCTTTCACTTATAATCGAGCTGAAAAAGCGTGGGCTCTTCGTCCCCGACGATATCGCAATTTCGGGATATGACGGTTCTCCCGAGGGCAAGGAGTTCCTTCCGCAGATAACCTCGGTCACAAGAGAACGAAGCGAGATAGCACACAAATCGCTGGAGCTCATACTTAGGATCATCGACGGTACCAACGACAGCAAGCACATCCACATCACCCCGAAGCTGACAATGGGTCATTCCTGCGGCTGCAAAAAGCTGGACTTCCGTCTGGAGACCGAAAATGTCAACCGTATACACGGTCAGCATACAGAGCTGCTCAATAATATCTACGACTCCGAATCTTCTATCCTTAAACTGAACAAAGTGGACAGTGTGGAGATGCTGGAGGACGTTTTCAGAGAACTGGCTGTAAATGTGGGCGAATACGACACATTCATGCTCATGCTCCACACCGACCGCTGCGGCAGGCTTTCCTGTGACAGCGATTTCGACCAGCCGTCGGGACAGTTCTCCCCTATCATCTGGCTCGACAAGAAAAACGAGCACAAGAAGCCGAAGCTGCTTCTCAACTGCTCCGAGCTGATACCGCCGACAAGCAGCGAATCTCCCCATTTCTACTACATCATGAGCGCCCACTGCGCCGAGAGAATGTTCGGCTACGCTCTTATAGAAATGGCTGACAATAATATCTTCAACGAATTCTTCAATATGTGGCTGCTGAATATTTCCGTCACACTTGAAACTCTGCTGAAAAATGACCGTATCAATAAGCTCATCGGCACTCTTGAAGACCAGAGCATACACGACGGTCTGACGGGAATGCTCAACAGGCGTGGATTTGACGAGCTTGCCCGTGGTGCTATCCGTTCGCTCAGCGAGAAAAAGACGGTCTGCACTATGGTCATAGATATGGACGGTCTGAAGCGTATCAACGACGTTTACGGACATCACGAGGGCGACCGTGCCATCAGGGAAGCGGCGAATATCATCACTAAGTGCTGCGACGCAGGCGAAATAGCAGGCAGGGCAGGCGGCGACGAGTTCTACATCTTCGCTCCCGAATATTCCGAGAAGAAGCTGCTCCGTTTTCAGGAGAGGCTTAAAAATCAGACTGAGCTGGTCAATAACCGCTCCAATAAGCCTTATAAGGTGGAGCTCAGCTACGGGACTTTTCTTACGGATACGGACAGCAGCGGAATGCTGGACGGATTTATCAAGATAAGCGATTCAAGGATGTACGAGATGAAGATGTCGAAGCCAAACAGAAGAAAATAATATGCAGCGGTCAAGCCGATGGGAGTAACCTCCGCTAATTTCGGCTTGACCGATTTTTATTTTAACATTATTTTCCCTCTCCGCATATAATACAAAAATGCCAAAGGAGAGTTTTTCTATGGATATTCCCGTTCTCATAGCCGCCATCATCCTCACTTTCATCGCTGCCGTTGAGGTAGTACTCCTGCTTCGCTGCCCAAAAATAAAAGAAGTCCCCCTGACCTTGCTCATAAACGCAAGCTCACCCGACCTCGAAGAAAAGCTCAGATACGCCGCTTTCCTCATGCAGTCCGACAAATGCTCTATAGGTAAAATTATTATCATTTCCAACTCCGATACTCCCCTTTCCAACGCTCTCTGCGCCCGTTTTGCGGAAGAATTTAACGAATGTACCATATTTATAAGCGAAAAGGATGAAAATTTCTTGCAGAAAATTATTGATTTTACTGCTGAAATATAGTATAATTGTAATGATTAGGCGTGTTCGTGGGTAATTGCCATCACATTCAAAGGAGGAGGACTATGGAGCAGAAGCTGCTGCACGTTGAGGGTACAGTCGAAAACGTGCTTTTCAAAAATGAATCCAACGGCTATGCTGTCCTCGACCTTGACGCAGGCGGTGAGCTTATCACCGTTGTGGGCGAGATCGGCGATATCGAGGAGGGCGAGGGTCTCATCCTCGAGGGCTACTACGATACCCACCGCCGCTTCGGTACACAGTTCAGGGCGGAATACTGCGAACGCAAGCTCCCCGACACTGTGGTGAATATCGAGAAATATCTTGCCTCGGGAGCTGTAAAGGGCATAGGTGCAGGACTTGCCAAGAAGATCGTTGCGGTTTTCGGTGACAAGACGCTGGATATCATGGAGAACGCCCCCTACCGCCTCAGCGAGATAAAGGGCATTTCCACGCAGAAATGCGAGGAGATAGCCGCCGAAGCAAGAAAGCTGTTCTCCCTCAGATGTATCATGTCCTACCTTTCCCAGTACGGCATAAAATCGGGCTTTGCAATGAGGACCTACCGTAAATTCGGTGCGGATTCTCTCGAGCTTCTGAAACTGAACCCCTATCTTCTCTGCGGTGACAGCATTGATCTGGAGTTCAAGAAAGCCGATACCATCGCCCATGACCTGCATATCCCCAAAAACTCGGACAAGCGTGTCATTGCAGGTTTGCAGTACATCCTCCGTGCCAATACCTCGCTGGGTCATTCCTGTCTGCCGCTGGACGTTCTGGTCACTAAGGCTGAAAATGCCCTCGGCATAAGCGAAAAGGACTTCTACAGCTCATACAATGCCGCTCTTGACGATGACGAGCTTTTTGAGTATGTGAAGAATGAGCGTGAGTACGTCTATCTCCCCGATTATTTCTACGCCGAGAGCTTCATTTCCGATAGGATAAATGTGCTGAAGGACTTCACCTCCCCCGAGGATTTCAATTACGATGACCTCATCGATATTGAACAGGAGGAGCATGGCATAGAGTACGAGGAATTGCAGCGCAGAGCCATTACCGCCGCTGTTTCACGTGGACTTATGATACTGACGGGCGGTCCCGGTACAGGTAAGACCACCACCCTCAATGCCATTATTTCCATATTTGAAAAGCGTGGGCTCCACGTTCTTCTTGCTGCCCCCACGGGTCGTGCCGCAAAGCGTATGTCCGACCTGACTGGCTATGAAGCCAAGACCATCCACCGTCTGCTGGAGGTGGTCTACGACAAGAGCGGCAGGCTGACCTTTGCGCATAATGAGAATAATCCCCTCGACTGCGACGTTATCGTCATTGACGAGATGTCTATGGTGGACGTGCTCCTCTTTGAGAAGCTGCTCCGTGCGCTGAGACTGGGATGCAAGCTCATTATGGTCGGAGACAGCGATCAGCTCCCCTCCGTTGGTGCAGGCAATCTTCTCGGCGACCTTATCGCAAGCAAGGCGGTCACCGTCATAAAATTGCAGGAGATATTCCGTCAGGCAAGAAAAAGCTGTATCGTCACCAATGCCCATAAGATAGTTTCAGGCGAGCTCCCCGACCTTTCACGGAAGGACAGCGATTTCTTCTTCTTCAAGAGGACTTCTCCCGAAGCTGTGTGCGAGCTGCTTATTGATCTTGCACGGACAAGGCTGCCCAAAGCCTATAAATACTCCCCTGTTGACGATATCCAGATAATCGCTCCCTCACGCAAGGGCACTCTCGGTACTGTCGAGCTGAACAAGCTCTTGCAGGAAAAGATCAATCCCCATGATGAAAAGCGCCCCGAGGTCAAGGGAAAGCTGTTCACGTTCCGCATGGGCGACAAGGTCATGCAGACCCGTAACAATTACGATATTATCTGGAAAAAGGACGATGAACAGGGTACGGGCGTTTTTAACGGAGATATCGGCAAGATCGTCAATATAAACATGATGACGAGAGATGTTGTCATTGACTTCGACGGACGAGTTGCTGCCTATCCTTTCGATACCCTCGATCAGATAGAGCTTGCCTATGCGGTCACCGTCCACAAAAGTCAGGGCTGCGAATTCGAGGCGGTCATTATGCCCCTGCTCGGTTCGTTCGACAAGCTGTGCTACAGAAACCTGCTGTACACCGCTGTTACAAGAGCTAAAAAGCTGCTCATAATCATCGGCTCGGAAGATGATATCGCCAGAATGGTAGCAAATAACCGCCGCACAAGGCGCTATACCTGCCTGAAAAATATGCTTGGCGGCGATGAGCAGAAACTATAGATAAAGGAGAAAACTAATGGCAAACACGGATATCGGTATTGATTTAGGCACGTCCAATATCGTCATGACTATGGGCGATAAGGGCGTTGTCCTCAGCGAGCCGTCGGTCATCGCTTACAATATCCGAACAGAAAGGGTCCTTGCCGTGGGTAAAGAGGCTTACGAGATGATCGGGCGAAACCCCGATTATATCGCCGTAAAGCGCCCCATCAGCGAGGGTGTCATTTCCGATGACGACCTCACTCACAGCATGATCCGTGAATTCATACTAAAAGTCGCAGGACACCAGCTCGTAAAGCCGAGAATAATCATTTGCGTCCCCTCTTTCATCACTGATATCGAGAGCAGAGCCGTGGTGGATACCGCAAAAAGCGCAGGTGCACGTGAGGTCTACCTTATTCAGGAGCCC
>JAFVBU010000107.1 GCA_017479805.1 Ruminococcus sp. | reverse complement strand
GACAGAAACCCATCGCTTTCCTCATCAAGCACTGCGGCACGTCCGTTGAAGCTGTTGTAGATTATCCCCATTAGTGCGCTTGCATTCTGAACGATGACTTTAGCGAGGATAAATCTGAAAAACACCTTGAATACCTGTTGGTATGATTGCAGCTTAAAGAGCATAGCCTCATTGCAAAGCTGCATTGAAAAGAACAGCGACACCAGCACAAGTGCCACGCCCTCCACAGCCGACATTGCCGTGCTTACGGCGGTAAGCGAGCTGTCAAAGGGTGAGATCGTCAGAGTCTCCATAGCCGTATCGAAAGCCGCATTTATCATGCACAGCCAGTCATACACCCAGTCCTCCACGGTTTCCCATTCGATTATCGTCAATCAGCATCACCCCTTTCTTCGGGTAACACCGATCAGGCGGTGAACATACTGTAGGCTTTTGCCACAGAAAAGACTATGAAGCCACTCGCCAGGCACATAAGACCTCTCGTCTTGCCGTCAGCGCTGTCGTCCTTAAAACCGATAGCAAACTGCACAGCGCCCACAAAGGCGATAACAAGTCCGATACGGGCGACCCAGTCCACGATAAACTGCACCACCGTGTTGAAGGTGCCGACTCCGGCAGGCTCGGCGGCTTCATCGGCAAACGCCGTGATTCCGAACATCTGCGCTGCCATAGCTGCAAACATCACGCCGAATGAAATGCGGCTCACCGCCCTCATACGCTTGCGTTCACGCTGTTCGACCGTCAGCTTTTTATTGCTTGTAAAATCTTCTCTTACGGCGGTTCTTATCTCCGCCGCCTTAGTTTTCCACTTCGTGTAAATCATCTCCTAAAATTCATCAAAATTATTCAGATAGCTATCCTCAGCTACGTCTATAAATCTACTATCTTCCGTGATGACCGGCTCTGCCGTCACAACAGAATCATTGGTATCCACTCTCGCAGGCTCGGGAACACCGTTTGTCGGGCTTTTCGGAAACTTGCTCAGCTTTTTCGCCGCTTCGATCTCTGCCAAACGGCTATGCGGCTGCTGTGAACCCACGTCGATACTCTCCACATGGCAGTCAAGCTCGTTTTCTACCATTTCTATCTTTTCGGGAACTGCTCCATGCTCGGTATCTTCAACCGGCTCACTGTGAAGATCACTCTCGTCCTCTGCTTCATGACCAAACTTCACCGTCCGAATATCGCTGATAAGATAGGCGTTTTCCTCGTTTGAATCCTCTAACAGCTTGTAATTCGGGTGACGCTCGATCTTGTACTTATTGCAGAAAAACGGATAAATACCACGAACAAAAAGAATACACTCATTGTCCTTCATAGTTTTCAGCTCGTCCACCGTCATAAGCTCACGCCCAAGAATACCGTCATTTTCGGAGGTTGAACCCTGTCTGCCCCTCGTTCTATTGTAGGAACGAGTATCTATGGTTTCCTTGCCAAGCGTCTTTGAAATATGCTCCAAAGTCGTAGGCTCCTGACCGCCCAAGAACAGCAGGCTGTCACAGTTGCCTAAGACATTCTCCCAGCTATCCTTATACATCTTTTTTAGCTGACTCAGGTTTTGAATTATAACGTTCGCAGATATTTCCATTGAACGCATTGTTGCCAGCAGTTCTTCAAACCTCGGAATGTTGCCGATATTCGCAAACTCATCAAGCAGACACCTGACATGAACAGGCAGCCTGCCTTTGTACTTGAAATTTGCCCTGTCATAGAGCACATCAAAAAGCTGTGTATACATCATAGCCGCCAAGAAATTGAACGTATCGTCCGAGCTTGGAATGATAATGAACATCGCTGTCGGTCTGTCGCCTATCGTTTCAAGGTGAATGTTATCACAGCAGGTCAGATCCATTACTTCGGGAATATTGAACGCCTGCAAGCGCACCGCTGTTGAAATGAGGATAGACTTTGCAGTATCTCCGGCAGCCTTTTTGAAATCCTTGTAGTATTTCAGGCACATATACTCGTGAGGCTTTTTGCTTTTCTGCGCAAGGTCGATCAGATTAAGTTCCTTGACCCTCTTATCAATTTCTCCTGCCTCCTCGGTATATTTGTCGGGGTTCTCCAAAGCATCGAATATGAGGTCGAGGTCT
>JAFVBU010000106.1 GCA_017479805.1 Ruminococcus sp. | reverse complement strand
TGTTAAACAGTGCATTTTGCAGGATGACTATGTTCGGCGGAGTGCGCTTTTTATTATTATTATACTCGGCGCTGCAGCAAAATATACAAAAAATGCGCCGTAGAAATTTCAAAGAACAAGGAAAACTTTTGAAAGCATACTTTCGTATGGTGAGAAAGTTTGACGCAGTTATTTGGAATTTATACAAGCATTTATGGATATTTTGCTGTAGTGCCGAGTATAAATGGAGGTGCTTTTTATGAAAAAGGAAAAAACGACCATCGGGATCCCCTTTTCTTTGGCTGAGTCAGGATACAGCCAAACGAATTTCCGAATGGAAACCGCCCATCCTGAGCCGCCCTGCGGTCTGACAGAAAGGAGGAAAATATGATAAAGCTGTCTAATCGTTTTATCAGCCTGTTCATTGCTCTGATAATGTGCATCGGCATATGTCCCATACAGGTCTATGCTGAAGACCGTGAGTTTACACTCCAGCCCGAAAGTACGGTCACTATATCAGCAAATACACTGACCTACAATATTCCGGCAAAAACCAGCTTTGTGCCGACATATGTTGAAGTGGTCTGGTATAGTATGGCAGGTACAACAGAATATAATGATGTTTCAGATGCCGAGATCACCATAACAGGCGGCGATTATATTTATGTTAAACTGCCGTCATCTTCAAGAACAATCGCATACTACCGGATCCGTGCATACTACGACGAGACACACTATATCAGTTCCTCCCGTTTTATGCTGAGTGATTCATCACTGATCTTCACCGAACAGCCCGAAAGCACGGTGAATATGTCAACAGATACACTGAAATACCATGCTTCTGCTTCAACCAGCTTTATTCCCACAAAAATCAGATTACAGCGGCGCAGTATGATAGGTACAACAGAATACGAAACTGTTACAGACGCTGAGATCACCCGTGCAGACAAGCATATTACTGTTAAACTGCCCCCGTCTTCAAGTCTCTTCGCCTACTATCAGATACTTGCATACTATGACGAGACACACTATAAGGTTTCTGATAGTTTTGTGCTGAATGATTCATCACTTGCTTTCACCGAGCAGCCTGAAAGCACGATAAATATGTCGACAGATACAAATAAATACCATGTTTCTGCTGCAACCAGCTTTATTCCCACCAAAATCAGAGTATATTGGCGTGGTATGACAGGTTCATCAGAATATCAGCTCGTTTCAGATGCCGAGATCACCCGTGTAGGAAAGCAAATTACTGTTAAACTGCCTTCAAATTCAAATACTATCGCCTACTATCAGATTCGTGCATACTATGACGAGTCCAACTTTAAGGTTTCCGACAGTTTTACGCTGGATCAATCATCAATGGTTTTCACCGAACAGCCTGAAAGTACGATATCTGCATCGCCTGATACACTGAAATACCATATTTCTGCTGCAACCAGCTTTGCCCCCACAAAGATCGAGGTGTACAGTCACAGTATTGTCGGAAATCCAAACACCACTCTGATCACAGATGCTGAGATCACCCGTACAGGCAATCATATTTCTGTTATTATGCCGGCACGTGCACAAGGGTTCATCAACTATCAGATACTTGCATACTATGATGAGACCAACGCTATCCCCTCGGATAGTTTTTCACTGAGTAATTCATCACTGGTCTTCACCCAACAGCCCGATCCAACAATATCTATTTCACCTGCTTCACAGACATACCGTATTTATGCAAGCACCAGCTTTGTTCCCAAAAAGATCGAGGTTCACAGCTATAATATTGCAGGCGATCCTGACTCCGCTCAGGTCACAGATGCTGAGATCAGCCGCACAGGCAATAATATTACTGTTACTCTGCCCAAACCGTCAACATATTTCAGAAAGTATCAGATCATTGCATACTATGGCGATGAGAACTTTATCGGCTCTGATACATTCACGCTGAGCAACGGCTATTTCGAGTTCACAAAGGAACCCGAGGATGTGCTCTACAGGGAGAATTACGGTCTTATCACAGACACAGTACGCTGGTCAACCAATTTCACCCCCACAAAGGTGGAGATACTGAAATATAGATCAGTCTCACAGCCGCTATTCTCCGCATATACTTTCGATTATGCTCTCGAAAAGACCCTTACTTCGGGTATGAGCGAGGAAATGGCTCTGTCCTATGACATCATCACTTCGCTGGGCTATGGCGATTACAAGATCAAGATCTATTATGTTGACAGCGAGTATATCAGTTCATATTTCAAAATATACGAGCCGAAATTCACAGTTCAGCCCCAAAGCGGCACGGCTGCCCCAAACGGCAAATACACCGTAAAATGGGAGACCAATATCCCTGCTGAATTTATCAGTGATGTACGCATAGACAATGAGCGTGCGCCGGGCATAACAAATGAGTTCTACTATCCTGATGAAGATGCAGCATCATGGGAGATAACCCTTACCGACGGTGAGGATGTCAAGGACTACTATGTGTCAGTCTATTACTACTTTACCCCCGACTATAATTCCAATTATATTTTAAGCACTCTCAGCAGCGAGAATTTCAATGTAGAGCGCTTCAAGTTCACTAAGGAGCCGGGCGGCACAGTCGTTGATGGCGAATTTACCGAAAATGCAAATGTTGTTCCTTGCGGCGGTTCACTCCGTCTCAGCTGGGATACAACAGGAAAAAACATCAGATATGAGGTGATCTATGCACCGACGGACGGTTCGGCAGAGCCTGTCACCGTGGAGCTGAACAACAGAAAATACTATGACTTTGAAAGCCCCAACGAGTATAAGGATTACACTTGCTTTGTCCGTGCATGGCTGGACGATGATGTACAGCTTATCTCACGTATGTTCACCATACACTGTGAGGGAATCAGCGCTGACATTGAACTGAATGGCGGCAGCTACGGTGCTGCAGTTTCGGCAGACGGCGAATGGATACGGGAAAAGCAGCAAAAGCTCAATGCAAACTCCGACGGTATCGCCGCACTTCCCGAATGCACCATCGTACCGCCCGAGGGCATGATGTTCGACAAGTGGTGTGTTACAGACCACAAGGCATTCCTCATGGCACAGGATTCCGCTTCGGAGCAGCCGTTTATCACAGAAAACCTGCTCGTCAACGGCGAGTACGGCTTCCCGACGTATGATTTCTATTATCCCGGCGCTAACATCAGCGTACAGTCGGGATATACCTACATCTTCCCGATCTGGAAGCCCCGTGTATATGAGTGGGTCGGCGGTGACATTAGCAAGGTCTTTGACGAAGAACCGCTGACATTCTGCCTTAATGATTCTGTCAGCCCGTTCATTCCCTCGGAATTCTTTGATTTCTGCTATGAAGAAGACTCCTTTGAACCGAAAGAACCCGACTGGCAGATAATGTACAGCGCAAGCGTTGACGGCGAGACGGAATTCTACTATATGGAGATCGAGCCTGTCTTAGACGAAAATGCAGCGGGAGGAGTACGTTTCAGAGCATGGGGGCCCAGCGACATAGGCAGCTATGCACTTATCCTCATGTACAAGGGCGAAACAAAGCACGTTATACCGTTCAGGATAACCGATGAGCATGAGGGACAGCTTGAAGTTGACGAATACAAGGCAAACGGCACATATCCCACACAGGACGGAGCTATCTTTGCAGGCTGGTTCGCAGACAGCGAATACACCACTGCATACACCGAGGATACAGGCTATGCATACGCAAAGTTCATCGCCGAGGAGTGTCTGACAATACGCTGGCAGGTACCGACGGATTTTGCAGATCAGGACACAACGGATATACGTCTTATCACAAGTCTTGACTGCGGAAAATACGACAGCCTGCACATTGTACTGAAATACACCGATACCGATGCACTGATAAGCGACGGCAAGTGCACAAGACTTCTCGACACGGTAAACGGCTATGTTGACAGCAGCAATGTTGAATACCGTCCCGAGGATGTTTTCTGCGAGGATTCACACTACTTCGGAGCATACAAGGTCACAGGTATGCCAAAGGAGAAGTACGACAGTTCACTGACAGCATATGCCTACATTGTCACACAGGATGGCACAGTTGTCAACGGCAGCGCTCTGACCTTCAAGGTATCGAGCGACCCAAATTATCACGAATAACAAAGGAGAAAAAATGAAAAAAGCAATTTACACCACCGCAGAGCTGGAGATCGTCAGATTTGATACAGAGGATGTCATAACAGCATCCATCCCCACAGGCGGAAGCGGTGACGGAGACAGCGGCGCAGGCAACTGGGGACCGCTCAACGGATAATTCAAGCTATACAGTAAGAGAGGGTGCGGTAAATGGACTTTATCGCACCCTTTAAATGAATAAAGAATAGTGAATAATTGCGGTATTGCCTTAAATAATCAGCACTCCCCAATAAAAAACATCATCTCCCTTGCGGAGATCCAGCATATGAGTGAGCAGCTTATCACATTCACATTAACAGGTTGTTTTGCTTGTTTTTTCCACAGTGGGAGAGCGGAATGTTGAAAACTGCCTTTGCCGCTTTTCCTGTAACAATAAAGCAAAAGCCCCCGAATGATCGGGGGCTTTTACTTTTTTAGGGTGGTTTATATGAAATTTCCGGATGTCTTAGTTATCGGCATTTTCCTCAGTTTCAGCGGACTGCTGTCTGTGCTTACCGCCTCTCCTGCCGCCGTTTGGCATTTGGATATTGCCGTTTTCATCTGTGGGCGGCTCAAAATCGTCGGGGCGCTGGAAATTGCCGTTCTCGTCGGTGGGTATCTCTATACCCTCGGGCATCTGTATATCGCCGTTCTCGTCAGTTGGCGGCTCAATGCCGTCGGGCATCTGGAAATCGCCCTTGAAGCCGCCTCTGCCGCCGCCAAAGCCGCCGAACATTCCGCCTGTTTCAGCCTCTGCGGTTATCTCCTCCGCACCTGTCAGCTTGCCGCCTACGGTCACGGAGTAGTCCTCAGCCTGTGTCAGCACCTCAGTGCCGCCTGTTACCTTGCCGCCTGACTGCGCAGTGCAGTCAGTGCAGTTCTGACCTGCCGAGCCGCCTGCCGAAATAAAGGATACTATAACATTTCCGTCGTCGTCAACAAAGCTGTACCTCTCGGAAAGGTCGGTATTTCCTGCTGTCATGGTGATAAGGCTCGTACCGTTGTAGTTTATATCAGTGCCGCAGTCGATAGGCTCCATGCCGTTTGCACAGATGTAGCCGCCGTTGAGATTTACAGCGCCGTTTGAATCAAATGCATCGTGGTCGCCGTTAGCCGAATTGACCACAGCCAGACCGCCGTTGATATTGAGTGTGCCCGATGATGTTTCCATCATGCCACGTCCGCCGCCGCTGGTGCTGTCAAGCTCTCCACCTGCCGCATTGTAGCCGTCGTCGCCTGAGATTATGTAGACTGTACCGCTGTTCTGATTTATTGTAACTCCCTCGATGCCCTCATAGCAGTTAGCTATGAATATCTGAACATCGTCGAAGGTATTTGCCGCTTTTTCGCCGATATCAACAGTTCCCTCGGAGTGTATGCCGTCGTCGCCTGCATTGAGAGTGAACTCGCCGCCGATGATCTTGACATCGCCGTCGGAATGGATGGTATCGTCTGCGGAATCTATCTTGAATGTGCCGCCGCTGATATTTATTGCAGTACCTGCTTTCAGACCCTTTGTGCTGTCGGAGGTGCTTTCAGTGTCGGCTGAATCCTCGGTCTTTGCGGTATTTGCAAGCTGTGACGGAGTATATTTCGGCTGTTCTTCATCGCTATTCTCGTCACCACCGAAAGGTGTACCGCCGAACATATCGCTGTCCTCAGTATTTCCTTGTCTGCCGTTGGGCATACGCTCAGCATTGCCGTCGCCGCTGAAGCCGTTGGGCATATCCCCGAAGTTGCCTCTGCCGCCGAAACCGCCGCCAAAGCCGAAGTTGTCGGTGTGAGTCTTGGTGGAATTCTCATAGCCGCCGCCTGCTGTTATATCGAATGTGCCGCCGAGGATGTTAAGCTCAGTTTCTGCCTGTATACCGTCGTTTGCGGAGGTTATAGCGAAACTGCCGCCCTCGATGTAAACAAAGCCTGCGCCCTCGTCAACTGCGTTGGTGGACTTGATACCGTCGCCGCCTGCGCCGACAGTGATATCGCCGTCAGCGATCGCAACGTAGTCCTTGCCCTTTATACCGTCGTTTGCGGCATTTACAGTTATAGTGCCGCCTGTGATAACGATATCGTCCTTGCTCTGGATTCCGTTCTTGTAGTTGCCGTTGACTGTGAGACTGCCTGTGCCGTTGACGGTAAGGCTGTCCTCGCTGAATATTGCGGCACTGGGAGCATTTTCGTCCTCCGCATTTGCATAGGTCTTGCCGTCGGAAACTGTATTCTCGCTGCCCTCAGCCAAAGTGATGAACACCTTGTCAGCGTCCTGAACGTAAATTGCCGAGGAGTCCGAGCAGGTTATATCCACACCGTCGAGAACAAGCTGAACCTTGGCTTTCGGCGCATTTACAATGATCTGACCGTCCTTTAAAGTGCCTTTGATAAGGTAAACGCCCTCGCTTGTGATAGTAACGCTCTCATCGCCGAGAGTGATAGTCTCGGTAACTTCGTCGTAGCTTGGGTCAAGGTCACGCTTTGAGAAAAGCTCGCTGTCCGATGTTTTGACAGTCGATACCGACTCAGCGTACATACTCTCAGCGGTCTTGCTTTCCGCTGTAGCTTCCTCGGAAACCGAGCTGTCGGAAACTGAGGTCTCTTTTGTATTTGTCTCACTGCATCCTGTTGAATATGCGGCTACAGCAACAGCCGCTGTGAGGAATGCGAGAGTTTTCTTGATATTATCGATATTTCTCATAAATTCACCGCTTTCTGTACCCGATTCCCTTGTGTCTGTCTTTGTTTCTATGATTGTATTATAGACCCTTGATATGAAAAATTCGTGATAAAAAGCTGAATTGGAGAAAAAAGAATGTGATAGGGAATGTGACAATAAAGTGTAAAAAGATGTATAATAAAAAATAAAAGCGGCGAAGCCGAAATAAGTAACCTCTGCTATCATCGGCTTGACCGTTAGTTGCATTTTCACGTCCGTAAAGCGTAGCTTCGCCGCTTTTTTATTTGAAATATTTTTTTATTATATTTTCTATTTCGCTTCTCATTTTTTCAAACCCGTCAAGCTGTTTCAGCAGACTGTCCGCACGTTCACGGCACTGCTCACGGCTCTTGCCCGAAAAATAGCGCTTTTCAGCATATACATCCGTCAGATACCGCACCGCAAGCTCTCCCGTTACCCACAGCACACCAAAGTAAAGTGAGCGCACTTCCCTATCAGTCAGCAAGCCGTCAAGTCCCTCCGCAAAGCCCCTCGTCAGGTCGGGGATACTGTCCCTGTCAGCCGTCCGCACCATGTCGCCGTAGTCGATAGCCGCATAGCCGCACATGGCTGTATCAAGGTCAATGACCGTGCAGGGCTTACCTATTATAATGTTGTCGGATTTTGCGTCGCCGTGGATGTTCCGCTTCGGTATATCCGCAAATTCCGCTTCGAGCCTTTGCCCGAGGGCGGCAAGCCTGTCCGCATTTTCATCCGCACCGCAGACAGCTCTCAGCTTTTCAACATATCCGCTGTAATTGTGGAAAAGTCGGACGGTGGGCTTCAATTGCAGTCCCCTGCGGCTCAGAACATTGATGAACCTGCCGTGAGAAAAGCCCGTCAGATAAGCCTTTTCGGGACTTTCGCCATCGGGAGCAAAGGAGTACATCCGCCACACTTCTCCGCAGTATTCCGCATAATTCTGCCTGCCGCCGCTGAGAAAACGTGGAACTGCAACAGCTTTCTCGTCACGGAACGCCGCTTCAATGGCTGAGATATTCCACATCACATCCTCGGGACTGTGGAAAACTTCACGGTTCAAGGACTGCAAAATGTACCTCTCCCCTGTTTCCGAGGTCACCAGAAAGGTCTTGTTGATATGCCCCGTGGCTATCTGCGTGTACTCAGCCGCTGAAATGCCGAAAAGAGCCGATATTGCGTGAATGTCCATTATATCCTCCTATGAAAAGGGGCGGATATTATCCGCCCAAGTCTGTCGAAAAAGTTGACAATATATCGTTAGGCACGGGCTGATGTGGGCATCAGCCCCTACATTTTGCCTGTTCTACGTTATTGTGTAGGGGGCGATGCCCACATCGCCCCACTTGATTTCTGTTTTTCAACACTCTAAGGGCGCACAATGTGCGCCCCTACTACTTACTACTTTCTACTTACTACTTACTAAGAATTGATCAAAGATCAATTCTTAAGGCTCTGCATAGGTGCTGGGATACGTCCGCCACGGTTGATGAACTTGGCAGGTGACTTCTCCCTGACGGGCATAACAGGTCCGCTTCCGAGGAGTCCGCCGAATTCGAGGGTGTCGCCCTCCTTTTTGCCGATGGCAGGGATGAGACGTACAGCGGTGGTCTTGGAATTCACCATGCCGATTGCGGCTTCGTCAGCGATGATAGCAGAAATAGTCTCGGGGCTTATCTCTCCGGGAACAACTATCATGTCCAGACCAACAGAGCAAACCGCAGTCATAGCCTCCAGCTTTTCAAGACTGAGAACTCCTGCAACTGCCGCATCTAACATGCCTGCGTCCTCTGATACGGGGATGAATGCGCCTGAAAGTCCGCCGACTGTTGAAGAAGCCATAACTCCGCCCTTCTTTACAGCGTCGTTGAGCATAGCCAGACAAGCAGTAGTACCGTGAGTACCGCACATTTCCAGTCCCATTTCCTCAAGGATATGAGCAACGCTGTCACCGATAGCAGGTGTGGGAGCGAGGGAAAGGTCAACGATACCGAAAGGCACGCCCAAAAGCTCGGAAGCTCTTGCGCCGACGAGCTGTCCCATACGGGTTATCTTGAAGGCTGTCTTTTTGATAACGTCTGCAATTTCGTTTATTGAAGCGTCAGGGTACTTTGTAAGTGCCGCACGAACAACACCGGGTCCCGATACGCCTACGTGTATTTCGCAGTCAGGCTCGCCTACGCCGTGGAAAGCGCCTGCCATGAAGGGGTTATCCTCAACGGCATTGCAGAAAACGACCAGCTTTGCAGGTCCTATGCAGTCACGGTCGGCAGTTCTCACAGCAGTCTCCTTGACTATCTGTCCCATGAGCTTTACAGCGTCCATGTTGATACCCGACTTTGTTGAGCCGATGTTTACGGATGAGCAGATATTCTGGGTAATGTCAAGCGCCTCGGGGATTGACCTGATAAGCGCCATATCGCCTGCACTAAAGCCCTTGTGCACCAGTGCGGAATAGCCGCCGATGAAGTTTACACCGCAGGTATCAGCCGCTCTCTGGAGAGCCTTTGCGAACTTTACGGTATCGCCGTCGGGGCAGGCTGCTGCAAGCATAGCAATGGGAGTTACGGAAATTCTCTTGTTAACTATCGGGATACCGTACTCCTTTTCTATCTGCTGACCAACAGCAACGAGGTTCCCTGCCTTTGCAACTATCTTGTTGTAGACCTTTTCGCAAGCCTTGTCGATATCGGTATCGATACAGTCAAGGAGAGAAATGCCCATAGTTATTGTTCTGATGTCAAGACATTCGTCCTGAATCATTCTTATTGTTTCAAGTATATTGTATACGTTGAGCATGGATATTTTCCTTTCCTTAAGCCTTCTTGAAGAAGTCATCGTAAATACTCTCTTCAAGTTTAAAAGTGCAATCTTTACAACGATAAAAAGAATACATTGTACCGTAAATAGTATTAAGAAGATTATGTTTAACTAACTCCAATGTTTTACGACCGCAACACGGACATTCTTTATAATCTTTTTCTTCGCTTTCGCATGACGAATAACTATTTTCCATTTCATAATCTAATTGATATCTGCCCTTGCATAATTCTTTGATTGCAGCGATTTTTCCGTAATATTCAAAGTTTTTAGATTCTGTTTTTTTGTTTAATTCGAACATTTCGTTTATAGCACCCTTTATATTACCATATAGCGGTAATCCTAAATCAATATAATCCTGAAAATCCATTTTTTTAAATGAATTTGCAACTGACATTATGAGTGGGAGCAACTCCTCTATCATAAAGTCATCAAAAGCTTCATATGACAGTACCTTCCTTCCTCTGTGTATTAGACTATTGCGAAGTTGGTTGAGTTTTTGTAGACTCTGCTTATATTTGACTGTTTCAGTGGCTGCTTCCCTTGTATTGAGATCAGTGCAGTATTTTTCGATAAGCTTATTATTTTCCATATACACGAGCCGATTGAGTGCATCACTGAACTCTGCGAAAAAAATGTCATCAATACTATCTCCATTGTCTCCACTGCCCTTCAGAAAGCATATCATTTTGATATATTCCTTCTCGTTTTTCGGATTTATAACAAAGCACGGATCACATTTTTCAAGTATTTCCTTTATAACAAGTTCAAAGAAATGATGTATTCGGATGATGATATAGCCATAGTCCTTAACATACATATGAAGGAACTCATTATCTTCTCTTCTTCTATCATTTATTTTTCCACTTCTGATATCTTCCTCATAATTTAACATTAAAAAATAATGAGAATATGTGTTGAAGTAATCTTGAAGAGCATCTAACAGTTCATAAAAAAATATATCACTTAATGTCGGGGAAAACAAGAAAAATTCATTATCATTTGCAGACAATTCACGAAAATCTGATTTTTCCCATTTATTTCCAGCCATAGTTATCCTCCCTCAGACATTGTGCATTGAGTTGAAGATATCCTCATGCATTGTGTGGATGGAAAGTCCGAGCTCCTTGCCGAGAGCTTCCATGCGGTCTACCAGTTCGGAGAAATCGCCCTTGATAGCGGAGATATCCACCAGCATTATCATAGCGAACATATCCTGCAATACGCTCTGTGTCACCTCGATGACATTTACATTGTACTCAGCGCATATACCGCTGACCTTGTGGAGGATACCGACAGTATCCTTACCAATAACAGTTACAACTGCTCTCATATAAAAAACCTCCGTTTAGTGATTCATGATCTTGTTCGGCAAAACCGAATCGTCCTTATAATTATAACATACCTGACAGGAAAAATAAAGGGGTTTTTAATATTTTTTTCGAGCTGACGCCGGCTCGCCGCCGAGCGGGCGGAGCGCAATCACACTCCCACTCGCAAGCTCGTTCACTCTCTGCGAGGCT
>JAFVBU010000105.1 GCA_017479805.1 Ruminococcus sp. | reverse complement strand
TCACCGCACATTGTAGCGCTTCCGCCAAGGTTTGCGCAGAAGATCTCTGAAAGAATCATCGGTACCGGATTGAATTTGAGAAGCTGTGCCAGTTCCACTGTAACTGCCGCAAGGAACATGATAACTGTGATACTGTCGATGAACATTGAAAGTACCGCAGACATTACCATGAATGTGATGAATATCGGTATGGTCTTACATTTTACAAGGAAAGCTATCTTCATGCAAAGCCAGCGGAAGAAGCCTGCTTTCGCCATACCCTCGACCATGACCATCATGCCTGCGATGAAGATTATAGTCGCCCAGTTGATGCCCTTGCTTTCGCTTTCCGTCACCTGATACCAGAAATCCTTGGTGAAGAAGCCTTTAAGGGCGAGTGTGTCAGTAACTGCTCTGCCGCTTCTCATACAGATACCAAAAACAACGATAAGAGTGAGAATGCCGCTTCCGAGCGTTACATAGTGCCTTTCGATCTTGTCGAGAACGATCATGATGAACATCCCGACAAAGATTATGATGGCAAAGATCTGTGCTGCCGTCATATGTTTTACCTCCTGATTGCGGATATACCGCATATTATACTGTTTCAGCGATGGGGCACAGCCTCAGCTTCCGGCTATGGACATCTCTGAATAAACACCATTTCGCATTATAGCACATTTGGAAGGTCAAAATCAAGGTAAAATTTGCTTTTTGTTGGTCTTGTGAAAATTTTGGCGAATCATCGCTGATATGCTAAATATACCGTGGATTTTTAGTAATTTTGCCTTTGATGTGCAAGATACACATTTACTTTACCGCTTTGTATCTGTAAATCGTTAAAATGCTTTGTTGACTTATTCTTAGCGAAATGGTATAATTATAGCAGTTGATCCGCATATTATTACCTTTGCAATAAAAATCGGCAGTTATATCGTCGGTCAAGCCGAGGGAAAGTCTTGAAAGGCTTCCGTAAAGCATAGCTTCGCTCGCTTTACTGCTTTTTCAGGTGGGCTCTGCCCCCCTCGTTCACCCCCTGCCAAAGGGAAGTACATTCCCTTTGGAATCCCGATATTGGCGGCTTCGCCGCATTTTTATTTCTTTATTAAGGAGTGTTCTCTTTGAAAAATACTATAGGTTCAAGCGTTGCGCTCACTATTTTCGGTGAAAGCCACGGTACCGCCATCGGTGCCGTTCTTGACGGTATCGCTCCGGGCATCCCCGTTGACGAGGAGTTCATCGCTCATCAGATGGGGCTGAGAAAATCAGTCGGTTCCATCTCAACTCCACGCCGTGAAGCTGACGAGGTAAAGATACTCAGCGGCGTTTTTGAGGGAAAGACCACAGGTACCCCCATCACTTTCATGATACAGAATCAGGATACAAAAAGCAAGGATTACGGTGAACTCGCCTACAAGGCACGTCCCGGCCATGCTGATTATCCTGCAAATATGAAGTATCACGGCTTTCAGGATTTCCGTGGAGGCGGACACTTCTCAGGCCGTATCACCGCAGGAATCGTTGCCGCAGGTGCAGTTGCCATCTCTGCTCTCAGAGCAAAGGGCATAACCATCGGCACACATATCCTCAGCTGTGCAGGAGTTTCTGACAGAAGCTTCGGTGATATCACGTCAGATATCGAAAAGCTGTCGGACGCACAGTTTGCTGTCCTTGACGAAAGCGTAAAGAACGCTATGATAGAAAAGATAGAAGCTGCCCGTGCGGACGGAGACAGCGTAGGCGGAAAGCTTGAAACTGCTGTTTACGGCTTCCCGGCAGGCGTAGGTGAGCCATGGTTCGATACTCTCGAAAGTGTGCTTTCACATATGCTGTTCAGCATTCCCGCTGTCAAGGGAGTTGAATTCGGCGACGGCTTCGGCATTACCGATATGCTCGGCAGTCAGGCTAACGACTGCTACAGAAACGTTGACGGAAAGGTTGTTACCTCATCCAACCACAACGGCGGCATCACAGGCGGTATCTCCAACGGAATGCCTCTGCTGTTCCGTACAGCTGTAAAGCCCACACCTTCCATATACAAGGAACAGGAAACAATCGACCTTAACACAGGCGAAAACACCACGTTACAGATAAAGGGCCGCCACGACCCTGCTATAATCCACAGGGCAAGAGTAGTCGTTGACAGTGCTGCGGCACTTGTACTCTGCGACCAGCTTGCCCTCCGATACGGCACCGACTGGCTCCGCTGAGCAAGCTGACGGCAGCTTGACCCCGATCACGTTTCGCTTGCTACGCTCGCTTACTTCTTGCAAAACGATGAGTCTCAGGTCGCTCGACGGCTTGCTTTGTAGGGAACGCCGCCCTCGGCGTTCCACAGTACGAATCACATTCAATCGACAGAACTTCTTGTTATGGATGGGCTAACGTACAATTTGTAGGGGCTGGCGTCCCCGACAGCCCACACCACAGGCAACATGAAACACATCAACCCAACGGCTTGTTTTGTAGGGACGGATATTATCCGCCCGAATCACAACAGCATAAACAGACACTGAAATACGACAATGAGAGACTGACACTTCTGAAGCATCCAAGGGAATCCCCTTATATAAATATGAAAGGAAGTATACCAATGGCACTCAATATCATCCGTGAACTGCCCCATCCTTCGGAATTAAAGGCAGCTCATCCCCTTTCACAGGAACTCATTGACATCAAGGCAGGACGTGACGAAGAAGTAAAGAAAATATTCACAGGAGAGTCAGACAAATTCCTCCTGATAATCGGCCCATGCTCAGCCGACAACGAGGACAGCGTTCTCGATTATATCACCC
>JAFVBU010000104.1 GCA_017479805.1 Ruminococcus sp. | reverse complement strand
GGCAGTGAAAGACAAGGAAGAAAGTCGCAGGAATGCTGTCGCATTTCAAGACTTTCTGACGCAGTATTTCGCTGTCAGGGTAAGCAAG
The DNA here is from genome assembly GCA_017479805.1 of Ruminococcus sp. GTDB lineage: Bacteria > Bacillota > Clostridia > Oscillospirales > Ruminococcaceae > Ruminococcus. The sequence continues at coordinate 10,308 of JAFVBU010000104.1, read as the reverse complement.
AAAATGCAAGAGTTAGTTGGTGGAGCAATATATATATATAAATTTTACCCCGAAGCATTTCAAGGTGCTTCGGGGCATTTCGAGCTGGCGTCAGCTCGACCACGTACACGCTCCCACTCGCAAGCTCGTTCAGTCTCTGCGGGGCGGTCGGTCTGCTTTCGCTCAACGGTGATATTTGTATTTAATCGTAGGGGACGGCGTCCTCGACGTCCCACAGATATGGATAGAACATTATAGGGGCTGCCTTAGGCAGTCCTCAAAAATCAGTAATACCAGCCAATTTGCATTGTTTACCCAAGGACGCCCAAAGGGCGCCCCTACACCGCCGCTCGCTCAGCGGCAAATTCTATTTGACGCTGACACTCATGAATTCAATATAATTTATAGTCAATAAATATCAAGAAATGTGATAAGCTCGGCGCTGAGGATGGTCGAATAGGAAAGATACCATCTGCCGTCCTTTTCCACCAGCGAGCAGGCATTTCCCACAAAGCTGTTGCGGTCGTCGCCGTCGTTATAATATACGTATCCGCAGTTCATGGCATTGGTGAAAGCTGTGCCAAGGGTGGAGTTGTACTGTGCAAGCTCCTCGGGAGAGACAGCCGCCAAGTCCTCCGCCTTGAACGAGGTCGCCCACTGTTCCGCAGGCTTGTCCGATTTCTCAGCCATAATGGAGCGGATATTGCCTATGGAAGCCTTTATCGCCTTCATAACGTTGCCCTTGCCGAAAGCCTTGTCAGCCTTTTCCTCGCCGATAAGACCTGCGCTGTCAACGTAGGCGTGGTAAGCGGTTATCTCGTCCTGACTGAACATATTATATATAGCCTCGTAATTGTTGGTTATGTAGGCGTTGTAGTAGTTCTGAGCCGCCTCCTGTGCTGACGGATAGCCGTTTTCCGACATTGTTACTGTAACGGGCTCGGTGGTTGTGGTAGTTCCCGTTGATTCGGCAGCCGTTGTGGTATTGCCGCTTTTCTCCGTATTTTCAGCAGTTGTCACAACAGCGGAGCTATTGCTTTTTTCTTCGGATGATGAATCGTTGTCCTTTTCCTTGCATGAAGCCGTAACAGCCATGACACCGCAGAGCGCCAGTGCCGTTACGAACCTGATATATCTTTTCATTCCATATCCTCCTTTAATGTAAATATTATACCCCATTAACTATATTATGTCAAGCCGAGCCGGCAACGTCAAAAAATATGGGATTTTTACAGCAAAATGGGTGGATTTCATCAGCAAAGATGTGGGTAAAAAACAGCAAAAAAATTTTTTCGACAGTTTTTTTACCGATTTTCAGCTTTTTTTGGTGATGGAGAAATATTAAAATAACTAAAATTTTAATTCGTGACTTTTTTCAAACCCCCGTTTTTCAAATGTGCTATAATATACTCAACAAAGCACAACAGGCTTTGAAAACAAACTATCAAACAAGCAAAGGTCCCCTTTACAGGGAAAAAATTAAATTAACTTTTAGGAGGAAAAAACAATGGCAAACAATTCAATTCGTTACGGTGAAGGTACAGAAACAGTCGTTAACACAGCCGCTCAGATCTCATCCCTCGGTGATGACTTCTTCAGAGAGTACACTGCACTCTACACTCTCGTTGAGAACGACCTCAGCAACTGCTGGAAGGGCGAGGACGCAGACGCTTTCAAGCAGAAGGTAAACGAGATGAAGCACTACTTCGAGTCAATGCGTGACGTTATCACAGAATACGCTACATTCCTTCGCAACACTGCTAACGCTCACGATGCTCGTATGGAAGACAGTAAGGGTCAGGTTCAGAGCAACTGCAACTTTGACTAATCAGTAAATATCACAAGCCATCAACATTATTATAATATAGTATATTTTAGGAGGAAAATAAAATGGCAGCTTCAAGAGAATTATTCGTAAACCCAAATGAGATCAGAAACTGTGCAAACCAGATCAACAACTACGCAGACCAGATGAAGGACACTCTCGATAACCTCGTTATCAAGATGGAGAGCACAGAGGCTACATATCAGGCACAGAGTGCTACAGATATGAGAGACAAGTTCAACGAGCTCAAGCCTGAGCTGGAGAAGTTCACAGCTTACCTCAGAAAGGTATCAGCTTACCTCGTTCAGAACGTTGCAGAGCCTGCTGAGGTTACAGATCAGGTTGCTTCACAGAACGTTGCAAGCATCAAGAAGCCAAGATAACTACAGCTTTTCATTCACGATATTTCCTGAGCATTATCAACAGCTCAGGAAATATCAACTCCATGCTGCCCTTATCGGCAGCATTATAATTAATAAAAAAGGTGATTTATGATGATATTAAAACGAATGATATCAGCGTTTACCTGCTCGGCTGTGCTCGCTTCGGGACTGTCTGTATTCTCAGGATGCAGCATGAAGGAATTCTTCGATAATTCCCCTAACAGCGGCGCTTCATCTGATACCGCAGCAATTACCAACGGCGACTGGCTCAAAATGGTAAATGATGCTTTCGGTATGCAGGTCGATGAAAACGCTGAAAACGGTGATATTGACACGGCTAAGGCATGGGGCGTTATCGGTGATGAGGATATCGACCCAAATGCTCCTGTTGACGATAAGTTTATCGCTTCTACACTTACAAAAGCAGCAGGCTTCGCTGACAGAAATGCATCCGATGAGGAAATAATCAAAGCAGCTATCGAACATCACATCATTTCCTCACCTGACGCAAAGGTATCCGACCCTGCTTCGGCTGCTGCCGCTCTTGCAGAGGCTCAGCACGACTGGTCACATTTCGTTCCCGAGGAACACAGAAATATCGACCTTGCAGACAATGTTCAGAACTTCACTGACAACATGAACGTTAACGATTTCCAGATCTTAGGCGATACTATCAATATCCCCTCCCCTTACGCAGCTTCACTGAGTACTGATTCAGTGTACATCCTGCCTAAGAACGATGACGGAGACGGCGGCGCTTATAAGGTAGTATCCACCACTGTAAACGAGGACGGTACTACCAGCGTAAAGAGCGTTCCTGCCAAGTTTGAGGAGGTTTACAAGAAGGTCGATGTTTCAGGTGTATTCAATGCAGACCTCAGTAAATTCCATTCAACTAACAGCGATGTTCAGTTAGTAGTCAATACTCCCGAGGATGAAGGCACTATAAAGCCTCTCGCTTATGCAGGCGATGAGGGAAGCATCCGGCCTATGGCAACTGTAAACCTCGGCAGTCTCAACCTTAAAACAAAGGTCGGCGATATCGATGTAGAGGCTAATATAAGCGACGTAAGCATATCAGCAGATATCGACTGGGACTGGGGATTTTTCAGCGGTCTTGACATCAACAAGGTCAAGATGACAACAGACTACAAGACAGAAGTAAGCGCAAGCTATGAGTGGGGCAACCTCGATGATCCTTTCAAAAAGGCATTCGGTTCAAAGCCCGAGATCGAGATCGGTGAGATCCCGATAGAGATATGCCCGGGTATTTCCGTAAAGCTCAGATTAGTCCTTTCACTTGAAGCAAGCGGTCAGATCAGTCTCAAAATAACTACCGAAAACCACAAGGGCTTCGAGATCACAAGCAGCGGCTACAGACCGATCAACGAAACTTCAACAAGTCAGGAGCTCGGTATCTCAGGTGAGGCAGGCGCTTATGTTACAGGCGTAGTTGCTCTCACTCTCGACTACCTCGTAGGCGAAGTTGATCTCCTCAACTTAGAGCTTAAGGTTGGTCCTACACTCAAGGGCGAAATGAAGGAGCACAAGAACCTCGATACCGGCGACAAGCTATATTGTATCGATGTAAGCGGCTATCTGAAGATAGAGCTGAAGCTCTTCCTGCTCAAGGATATCATGGAATACTTTGATATGGAAGCATCTGTAACTCTCTTTGAGTGCGATGAATCAAACAGCCCGATAAAGTGGTTCGGGATCCATATCGAGAACTTTGAATTCGTCGATCATTGTACTGCCGACGATGCAGAAGCTACAACAGAAACCACCGAGCCTGAGACAGTTGCTGTCGGCATACTCGAGCTCGACACAACATACCTTACTCTTGACCCCGGCGCTTCATCCAAGATCAGCGTAAAGTCACTGCCATCAGGCTATACTCTCAGCGATCTGGAGTGGTCATCAAGCGATCCTTCTAAGGTATCTGTAGACGCTAACGGCAACGTTACTGCAATTGCAGGCGGCTCAGCAGGTATCACCGTTAAGACTAAGGACGGCAAGAACTCAGCAAGCTGCGTTGTATCCGTAAAGACAGCAGTCGCAGTAAGCTATGATTTGCAGAACGAAACAGAACTCATCGCTGCATAAACAGTATTTTTTTGGAACTTATACTTTTTATCGGGAGGAAACCTTTCTGAGGAAAGGTTTCCTCCCGTCCCATTTTTAAGCTGTTGAGCCTAAAATTTTCAGGTAAGGGGAAGCACCCTTTTTTCAGTTTGGTATCAATACAGAAGCTTTGTGTAAAGACGATATTATTGCTCCACCAACTAACTCTTGAATTTTCTTGCTTGTCCTGACAGCGAAATACTGCGTCAGAAAGTCTTGAAATGCGAAAGCATTCCTGCGACTTTCTTCCTTGTCTTTCACTGCCAGTCCTTCGCAATAATTATTCAAGAGTTAATTGGTGGAGCAATAGAACAAGCTCTAACAGCGGATAGCAATAAAAATCAGCGGATACTTCCCTAATGAAGTATCTGCTGATTTTATTCTGCGTACTTTTTGCGGTGTTGCCTTAAACTATAGGACAGGCGGTTTAATTGTTATGTGATATCAAGCACGGCTGCCGATTTTCCAGCCTGCGGCTTCCTTTCTCTCACCGATGAAACGTCTGTAAATACCGTCCTCGTTCATCAACTCATCATGTCTGCCGTGCTGAACGATCTTTCCACGTTCTATCACAAAGATCTGATCTGCGTTTTCCACGGTTTTCAGTCGGTGTGCTATCATTATGACCGTCTTTTCCTTTGTCAGCGATTCTACTGCTTTCATAAGCAGATTTTCATTTTCGGGGTCAACATTTGCAGTTGCCTCGTCAAGAATGATGATCGGCGCATTCTTCATAATCGCTCTTGCAATGGAAATACGCTGCCGCTCACCGCCTGACAGACTTGCTCCTCCTTCGCCTATCACAGTATCATACCCATCGGGCAAAGCGGTGATAAAATCATGGCAGCAGGCAGCCTTTGCCGCTTGAATTACTTCTTCTCGGCCGGCATTGGGCTTGCCAAATCGGATATTGTTCTCGATAGTATCGCTGAACAGGTACACATTCTGAAATACAAATGCAAAATTTTGCATAAGGCTGTCGTAGCTGTATTCCCGAATGTCCGTTCCGCCGAGCTGTATCTGTCCGCTGTCCACGTCCCAGAATCGTGCAAGAAGCTGAGTGATCGTCGTTTTTCCGCCGCCTGAGGGTCCGACGAATGCGGCTGTTGTGCGCTCGGGAATCTCGAACGAAACGCCGTCAATTATCTTTTTCGTATCATATGAAAAGTCAACATTTCTGACAGTCAATGTCATACTTTCAGGCTTGATCTCCTTGCCGTCAATATCCATAGTCGGTGAGGAAAGAGCCTCATTTGCCTTATCCACGCAGTTTTCGATGGTTCTGGTCAGTCCGTTGAAGGCGCCGACCTGATCAAGTGACTCAAAGATCATAAATGAGCAAATGATCATCATAACAGCATACACAAGGTTCATCGAGCCGTTCAGGTAAAACGCAATGCTCATCAGCATCATAACAACACCTGAGAGTTTATTCAGAATACTCAGCAGGAACATTGCGATCTCATAGGTCGTTTCCATATGAGTGCTGTAGGTTGTGAAGTCGTCTATCGCCTCATCCACATTTGTAATGCGCTTGCCGAACAAGTTGAAATTTCTGACCTCCGCAATGCCACGCACATATTCAAGAATTCTGGAAACCATTGTATCCTGCGCTTTTGTGGCGCTGTCGGAATCCGCACGCTCTGCACGTATCATAAACTCGGTACCGATCATATAAACGATCATGGTGGCAAGTGCTGCAAGTGCAATTTTGAAATTAAAAACGAACATGGAGGCAATAATCACAAGCGTTGTAATGATGCCCTTTGTCACGACCATAACACATCTTGTGGCGATACCGGAGAGATTTTCCATTGTATTTGTCGCAATGGATGTGACCTTGCCAAGACCCTCGCTGTTGAAATATCCCATCGGCACATAGCGCAGATGCTCGGCAATTTCCATGCGCTTGAAAGAGGCTGTATTGTAGCCGCCACGGGTTTGAAGCATGGTCGTTTTCATGGAAACAATTGTCTGTAAAATAATAGAAGCAACGATGATACCAGCCGCTGTGTACGCAGTCTTTTTGGACAATCCGCCCTCCAGAAGCGCTTTTACGACAACATAGACCGCAGGTATCCTCATGGCGATGAAAAGTGCATTGAACACGCCCAGAAAAATGGAAAGATAAAACTGCTTTCGCTCCTTTTCGCCGCAAAAATCGAAGAACTTTTTGAGTGTACGGAACATTACGACTCCTCCTTTCTCGCTGCAATGTGATTCTCCCACATACTTCTATAGAGAGGGCTTTCTTGCAGCAATTCATCCTGTGTGCCCGAGGCTTCGACCTTGCCGTCGTGAATGAGGAAAATCCTGTCTGCGTCCGCAATGGTGGAAAGCCTGTGTGCAATGACTATCAGCGTTTTTCCGGCGGTCAGTTTGCTGAGTGCATTTTGTATCACGGCTTCGCCCTCGGGGTCGGTATAGCTTGTGGCTTCGTCAAGGATAACAATTGGCGCATCCTTGAGCATTGCCCTTGCGATGGAAATTCTCTGCCGCTCACCGCCTGAAAGGTGTCCGCCCGAACCGCCGCAAATAGTCCGGTAGCCGTTCTCCGGCGACATGATAAAATCATGGCAGCCGCATTTTTTCGCCGCCTCGATAACTTCATCGTCGGTTGCACCCTCTCTGCCCATGCGGATATTGTCCATGACTGTCTGGTCGAACAGATAATTCTCCTGAGAAACATAGGCGATGTGTTTATTGTACTCCGCAAGTGGCATATCCTTGATATTCACGCCGCCGACTTTGATTTCACCCGAGTTCACATCCCAGAGTGAAGCAATAAGTCGGGCGATCGTGGATTTACCTGAGCCCGACGGTCCAACCAGTGCATTGACCGTGCCGTTTGCAATCTCCATATTGATTCCGTGCAGTACCTCGGTGTCCTTGTAGGTGAAATGAACATCGTGCAGGGAGATTGTATGTCCATTTGGTTTGCTTGTGCTAACCTCTGGGCGTACCATATCCTTTTCGTCCATTACATCCGCCATATCGCTGATGATCTCGCCAACCCTTGAAATATCGTCCATATAGCCGAACACGGTCACAAGCGGCGCAACTGTACCAAAGGAAAGAATTATCAACACGATCAGATCAGCAGGCGCAAGGCTTCCGTTCAGGCAGTAATGTACTCCCGACGGAAGCAGTCCGAGCATAGTTGCAGGGAAGCACGCCATGCCGAAATTCTGCCAGAAATTCTGACTCTGCATCCAGTCAATGAAGCAGTCTGCGCCCTCCTTAGCCGCTTTCACAAATTTCCCATAGGAGGTCTTGCTCTGTCCGAACGCCTTGATGACTTCAATTCCGCCGATGTACTCGACCGCAGTGGAATTCAGAGCTTTTGTTTTTTTGATGGTGTCGGGGTAATATTTCGGTGTCGATGCCATCATGATCGAAAATGCGACAAAGCCCGCAGGGATACAAATGAGTTGCCAGAGCCCCACACGCCAGTCAATGTGCATCATGTAAATGAACATTGCAATTGCGCCGACGATATTTGCGGTAAACTCGGGAACAACGTGTGCAAGCGTCGGTTCGACCTGATCTGCACGGTCGCAGATGATGTTTTTGTATTCGCCTGATGAGCGCATTTGTACCGCACCCAGCGGCATGGAGTTCAGCTTTTTCAGCAGCTTTTTTCGTGCATTGCCTATCAGCCCGAAGGTAGCACCGTGCGAAGAATAGGTTGAAAATCCGTGAAATGCGTAGCGCAGTATCCAGAGAATCCCGATCTGCACGCCTCTTTGAATGTAAAAACTCATGTCATGTCCGCCCTCGACCAGCGCACGTATCTGTGCCGCAAGGCAGATATAGGTGAGCAGAATACACGCCACGCCGAGCAGCGCCAGAATGACGCTCAGCAGGTAGGTGCTGCGCTTTCCCTTTGTAAACTCCCACAGCCAACTGAAAGTGTTTTTGTTCAGCACGGGCTGTGCGGTGGTTTCTTTTGTCTGTTCTTTTTGCATATTATTTCCTCCTTGAATTAGCTTATGCTAACTTGTGCTTTTTTAAATGCCCCGCCGTGATAGCGGGGCGAATTCCCGTTCATACTAATCTCTGATACCAAGCCATGATTTCCATGCAGGCGTATAAAAGGATTCGAGCGTTTTGGCATAGTGCATAGCTGCCTCCTTGTCAAGATCATGTATCAGCGGCTGAAAAAATGACTCCACATAAGCCGTAGACAGCAGATGAAATTCCGTGCTGTCAAAATCATTCACCCGACCACCGTTTGCCTTGAACTCATCCAGAAAACGCAGCGTTGATTCCTCCTCAAGTTTTGCTGCCTTATGCTTGAAGTCCTCGTAACGTGTGCCCTCTGAACGGAGGATAAGCAGCTTGAATTCGTCCAGATGGCTGTAGATATACTCCATCACACGGACCGCCTCTCCTTGATTCTCCCATTCATTCATTGCGGCTTCGTCCATGTACGCCGTTTCGATCGTATGATACAATTCAAAAAAGCCCTGCATGGCAGGCTCGACAAGCGATTCAAAAAGTGCGTCCTTACTGGCAAAATGCTTGTACAGACCGCCGACTTGAATATTGGCGGCAGCAGCAATTCTACGCAGAGATGCCTCTGCATAGCCGTATTCGAGAAATTCCTGCTTTGCGGCTTCGATGATCCGCTTGTGGCTTTCAGTTTTGTCTCTCGGCATTTGGTTCACCTCCGTTTATTTAATGAACACTGTTCACTAACAGTTATTAGTATACACTGTTCACTATCATTTGTCAAGGGTTTTGAGAAAATAATTTCTGAATCTCTTGACAGGTGACAAAAAATCTGATATAATGCATTTAGCGACTATTATTATATTTTTAGTCGTTATTCTATTAAAAAATAGTCGCAGGGAGGTTGCAATGTCACCGAAAATATTTACCATCGCAGAAAAGGAAAAGCTCAAAGAGAAGATGTTTTTCGCAGGGCTGGAGCTTCTGAAAGAACACGGCATGACGCATATGTCTGTTGAGAAGATAACCGCTGCCGCCGGGATCGGCAAAAGCACATTCTATAATTTCTTCATGTCCAAAGAAGATTTCGTCATTCAGCTCATCGAGTTCAACCGCAGCCGCTTCTGGAAAGCCGTGGCAGAAATGCTGGGAGAGCGGAAAAAGCTCACCGTTTCCGAAAGCAAGCAGGTTTTGCAGGCTATCATCAACAACAACGACAGCGTGTACCAGTACCTCACCCCTGAGGACGAGCAAAAGCTGGCGGATGCGATGCCTGACAAGGGAGCAGCAGATATTGATGAGGAAACCGAAACGCTTCAAAAGCTGTTTGCTATGTTTGAGGGTGTCCGTGAGGATGCAGATCATGCGGTCATTTCCAATCTGCTGAAAATTCTTGCACTGACTGCGGAGAATCGGACAATGCTCCACGAAAGCGGCTATCAACGCACGCAGGAGAAGCTGTTCGGCCTGCTGTTTGACTGCGTTTTTGAGGAGGACGATCATGAATAAACAGCCAAAGAAAAAAGAGGGCATTGCAAGGCTTATGGAGCTTGCAGGCACGAAAAAAGGCGGACTTACCGCCGCCTGCACGCTGTCTGTTTTGTCGATCGTGTGCAAAATAATACCGTATTTCACGATATACGAGATACTGAAAAAGCTGATTCAAAGCTATTCGGCAAGCGGCAGTTTTTCTTTCTCGGAAGTAAAAATTCTAGTGCTCCTGACGGCGGTCAGTGCTGTGCTGTATGGCATTTTTGCCTATGCTTCGGCAATGCTGTCACACGGTGCGGCATTCGATATTCTCTACGAGCTTCGCATGAAGCTGATGGAGAAAATGGGGCGCATTTCGTCGGGATATTACACCTCGAACACGCAGGGCTCGATAAAAAAGCTGCTCATTGAAGATGTGGAGCAGATAGAAATTTTCATCGCACACAGTATGTGCGAGGTCGCCGCTGCTATCGCAACTCCACTGTTCACAATAATTGTGCTGTTCATCGTGGACTGGCGGCTGACACTTGTCTCGCTGCTGCCGATCATCTG
>JAFVBU010000103.1 GCA_017479805.1 Ruminococcus sp. | reverse complement strand
TGTAAGCGTGGTGACACGTTCAGCTTGTAGGTACTAATCGGTCGAGGGCTTTTCCTTTTTGATTCATGTGAGTTCTCCTCGCATTACAGATTATTCAGTTTTTAAGAAGTCGGTGCTTATGGCAATGAGGTCACACCCGTTCCCATTCCGAACACGGAAGTTAAGCTCATTTACGTTGACGATACTTGGCTGGCGACGGCCCGGGAAACTAAAGCAGTGCCGACACTTGATAAAAAGTCCTTTCACTTCGGTGAGAGGACTTTTTTGTTGCTATTTAATGCTTTTGATATGTTTGATGAACAAACGGGCGGATAATATCCGCCCCTACGGAAAATTTACACGAAAATGCATTGAAATATAAGGACTTCCGAAGGCAGCTACTACATTCTGATAACTGAGTATAACATAGTGTATAAAATATGATTCTATAATGTCGAAAATCTATTGACAAATCCGTACAATAGCGATATAATTATATTGAATAGCTGTCTTTTCAGACAGTTTTGATATGGAGGAAATATGGATATTATCATAGTAGGCTGCGGCAAGGTCGGAAGCGCTCTCGCCGAGGTTCTCAGTGACGAGCATAATGTCACTGTTATCGACAAAAACGAAAATCTAATAGAATCTGTAATAAACGACAACGATGTCATGGGTATCGCAGGTAACTGCCTACAGACCGATGTTCTGGAGGAAGCAAATGTTGAAAAGGCTAACCTTTTTATCGCTGTTACTGCGTCCGATGAGGTCAATATCCTCTCATGCCTTATCGCTAAAAAGATGAAGGCAAGGCATTGTATCGCACGTGTCCGCAGTCCCGAATTCGACAAGCAACTTGTTTTCATGCGTGAAGAACTGGGAATAAGCATGATGGTCAACCCCGACTACAACGCTGCCAACGAGATAGCTAAGGTGCTCAGATACCCCGAAGCTATAAATATCGAGTCATTCGCAAAGGGCAGAGTTGACCTTACCGAGATAAGGATAACCTCGGGAAGTATCCTCGACGGCGTTGCACTCAGTCAGCTTTCAAGGAGAATGAGACTTGATATCCTTATCTGCGCCGTTCAGCGTGGCGATGAGCTTATCATCCCCAACGGAACTTTCGTCCTCCGTGCAGGCGACAAGATACACATGACCGCTTCTCACAGCAATATGGTCAAGTTCTTCAAGAGCATCAGTGCCGCTTACCGTGAAAAGCGTGTAAAGAAAGCCGTACTCATCGGCGGCGGCAGAGTTGCGTATCACCTCGCACAACAGCTTATCGAGATGGGCTGTAAGGTCAAGATAATCGAGATCGACCGTGACCGCTGTCTGGAGCTGAGCGAGCGCCTTAACAAGGTGGACATTAGCTGTGCCGACGGTACAGATCACGATATTCTGGAGGAAGAGCACGTTTACGACGCTGACGCTGTTGTGACGCTGACGGGTATCGACGAGGAAAACATCCTACTTTCGCTCCTTGCTAAAAATAACGGCGTTGATAAGGTTGTCACAAAGGTCAACCGTCCGTCACTCATACAGCTTTCGGACACCCTTTCGCTGGACAGTATCATTTCTCCGAAGACAATCACGGTCAACCAGATACTCCAGTACGTCCGTGCAAAGCAGAATTCTCTCGGAAACAGCGTAACTACGCTGTACAGACTGGTCAATGAAAGGCTTGAAGCGATCGAGTTCGTAGTTCGTGACAAAAAGGACTATGTGGATGTTCCGCTGAAAAAGCTGAAGCTCAGAAGCGGCATACTCATCGCAAGTATCGTAAGGGGCAATGAGCTTATCATCCCAAAGGGCGACGACTGTCTGAAGCTGAATGACAGCGTTGTGGTAATATCCACAACTAAGGGCTTCCACGACCTCAGCAATATATTTGACTAAAGGGAGAATAAACGTTTTATCATGAATTACAGAATGGTATCATATATTATGGGTCAGATACTGAAAGTCGTGGGACTTTTCATGCTTCTGCCCATATTAGTGGGATTTATTTACGGGGAACAGCACGTTGTAGCATCATTCGGAATACCCTTTCTTATTACAATGGCTGTTGGAGTATTTTTCACAATTAAAAAGCCAAAGGACAATTCAATCTTTTCAATGGAGGGCTTCGTCAGCGTTGCGGCTTCATGGATAACCATGTCAGCCATCGGCGCTCTGCCTTTCGTAATATCGGGGGAGATACCCAAGTACACCGATGCACTGTTCGAGACAGTCTCGGGCTTCACTACAACGGGTGCGACCATACTCAGCGATGTTGAGGCAATGTCAAAATCATGCCTTTTCTGGAGAGCCTTCACTCACTGGATGGGCGGTATGGGAGTGCTGATGTTTGTGCTTGCCATCATGTCAAGCAACGACTCACGAACAATGCACATGATGAGGGCTGAATGTGCAGGACCAAAGGTGGGCAGACTTGTTTCAAAGTCCAGCTTTTCGGCAAGGATACTCTACGGTATCTACATCACCCTGACCGTATCGGAAGCGATACTTCTCATGTTCGGCGGAATGCCGCTTTATGATGCGATAGTTCACGCCTGTTCTTCAGCAGGTACGGGAGGCTTCTCGCTGTGGGGCGACAGTATCGCTCACTACAACAGCACCTACATCGAAATGGTCATTGCAATTTTCATCATCCTTTTCGGTGTGAACTTCAACCTGTACTATTACATCCTTATCAGAAAATTCTCCCTCGCTTTCAAAAACGAGGAAGTGAGGACTTATTTCGGAGTTATCATCCTTGCAACGGCTGTCATCACAGCCAACGTTTACCATATGTACAACGGCTTCGGTGATACTCTGAGACATACATTCTTCATGGTGGCTTCAACCATCACTTCCGCCGGCTTCTCCACAACGGACACGGGACAGTGGCCTGTATTCTCACAGACGCTCCTGCTAGTGCTCATGTTCATCGGTTCATGTGCAGGCTCGACGGGCGGCGGAATGAAGGTATCAAGAATAATGATACTCATAAAAACGGGTATCAAGGAACTGAAATATATCGTCAACCCACGAGCTGTCACAAGCGTAAAAATGGACGGCAAGCCCGTGGAAAAGGACGTTGTGAGAGGTGCGAGCAACTACTTCATACTCTTTATGATGCTGCTTGCCATCTCGGTGCTGCTGGTGACACTGAACGGATTCACCATCGAGGAATCGGCTTCGGCTGTTATCACCTGCATGAACAACATAGGCTTCGGAGTCGGACGCTTCGGACCTGCGGGTAATCTTGGCGGACTCAACGCATTTTCAAAGATAGTACTCTGCTTTGATATGCTGCTGGGACGTCTGGAGATATATCCTCTGATAATGCTCTTTGCGGCTAAAAACAGAGGATAAATAAAAAAATAAAGGGGTAATTAAAGATGAAGAAACTGGTTGCGGCAGTTTTATCGGCTGCCATCTGCTTTTCAACGGCTTTGATGCCGTCTGTGTCGGCTGCGGAGATCACGCCGCCCGAAAGCAGCACATCAATGAAGATGAAAGTATACGACCACGACTTATGCGGCGCTAACGCTCACTGGAAGCTGGAGGGCGGTACGCTGACCATCTACGGAAGCGGTGATACTCTCAACTGGGAGGGCGTAGCGTATACACCGTGGTACGAGAGAATGAGCGAGATAAGGAACGTTGTTATCGAGGAGGGCATTACAAGCGTAGGAAGAGCATCCTTCCTCGGCGCTTCAAATCTTACATCGGTCATCCTTCCGTCAACTATCAAGGCTATCAACGCTTCGGCATTTCAGGATTCGGGGCTTTCAAGCGTGGATATCCCTGCGGCTTGTACAACTCTGGGCGATAAGGCATTCTATGGCTGCAATATCGGAGATATCATAATCCGCAATGCCGATTGCAGCATCGTATCACAGGAAGCTGTAGGCAGCGGAACTATCGTAGCTCCCGCAGGCGGAAGAGTACAGGGATTTGCTTCAATGTACGGACTGAAATACCGTGTGCTCGGAAACGAACCTCAGCCCACCACAACTTCAACAACAACGACAACCACCACTACCACAGCACCGCCCACAAATACAACGACTACGACCACATCGACTGAGCCTAAGCAGTCGCAGTCAACAGTGACATACGCTCCGCAGATACACTTCAACGGAGTTGCGGCATACCCGACAAAGACAGTCTACTCACAGGGCGAGAGCCTTGATTTCGGCGGACTTGTGGTAAAGACATACTCAACTGTCAGCTACCGCAGCGATATCGGCGATACATGGTCGGAGAGAGGCGAGGACAGCGAGGTAAGCTATGAGCCTGCAATATCATGGGTAAAAGTAAAGTCTGCCGACGGCACTACAACAAACGGCGCTGATTTCAGCAAGCTGCCGTCAGGAAGCTACACCGTTACCGTAAAGGGCTCGGACTACAGCTCGCTCCACAGTATGCTCGACTTCAATATGAGCTATGATGTTACTATCGGATCGGGTACGGTGCAGTCAACAACGTCAACAACTACTACAACGACTACTACAACCACCACTACAACTACAACATCTATTACCACAACAAGCACCACTGAAACTGTACCTGAAGAGACATGGACAGGTACACCAAGATATGGATTCGATGGAATTGTTTCTTATCCGACAAAGACAGTTTATACAGAGGGCGAGGAGCTTGACTTCAGCGGACTTTCTATAAAAGTGAAGTCTGTAACGCACTACGAGAGTTTAACAAGGATGTGGACGGAAACAAGCAATTTTGAAATGAATTATAAGCCTTCTATGGATATAGTAGTTGTATCAAAAGCAGACGGAACAACATACAAAGGCAATGAATTCTCAAAGCTGCCTGCCGGAAGATATAACATAAAGGTAGAGGGGTATGATTACAACAGCTATCCAAAACTCTATGATCTTGATATAAGCTATGATGTTACAATAAACGCAAAATCAACATCAACTTCTTCCACAACTACAACAACAACCACAACCACGACCACCACTCAGACCCCAAAGGGAGACCCACGCTTTGTAGGCGAATGGGAACTTTATCAGGGCAGCACATACTCGATAAAGGCTGTGCTCAATGATGACTTCACAGGAACTGCATGGATAGCAGACCAGTATTCAACAGCACTGAGCTGGTCGTCGGTCGGCAGCTATGTCAGCGTTACCACACTGAACGACAATGCTGTTTACAACGCTGTTGTCAACGGAAATGAGGCTTCTGTACCGATAGAGGACTATACAGGCTATTTCAGAAAGGTCGGCGCTAACAGTGACGAGCTCGGCGATGCAAACCTCGACGGCGTAGTTGACGCCCGTGACGCTTCACTGATACTCAGCGAGTATGCCCGTGCCTCAACAAACGGCTCTGCTCCGTTCGGCTCTGATCCACGTGCGGCTGCGGCTGCTGATGTGAATGCTGACGGCATTGTCGACGGCAGAGATGCTACAGTAGTTTGCTCTTACTACGCTTATTTATCCGTTGACGGAAACGAGCAGATCGGCATAAAGGCTTGGCTCGATTCCCAATAATGCCTATATAGGGCGCTGAAATTACCTGCTGAATGGTAAAAATCACGAAATAATATTTTCAGGACGGCTTTTTTAAGGGAACCCCTTGACAAGCCGTCCTTTTTCGGTTATAATATATCGGTACGCAAATATATGCGTATCCATTTATTACTATGAAAAGGAGGAAAAATATGCCTACATTTAACCAGCTCGTTCGTAAGGGAAGAAAGGATCTTGAGACAAAGTCCACTGCTCCTGCTCTCCAGAAGGGCTACAATGCAAAGAAGAAGACTCAGATCAACCAGAGCTCACCTCAGAAGAGAGGCGTTTGCACAGCAGTAAGAACTGCTACACCTAAGAAGCCTAACTCAGCTATGAGAAAGATCGCAAGAGTTAAGCTCACAAACGGCTACGAGGTAACTTCTTACATCCCCGGTATCGGCCACAACCTTCAGGAGCACAGCGTTGTTCTCATCAGAGGC
>JAFVBU010000102.1 GCA_017479805.1 Ruminococcus sp. | reverse complement strand
GAGGATAATGTTTCGGGTAAGATTTCCGATGAGCGTTTTACTGTCATGTCGGCAGGATATGAGGACGAGCAAAAGAAACTGAGGGCAGCCGTTACAGAGCTTACTGCCTATATTGAAACTGCCGAACAAAAATCCGCCGATGTGACTGCATTCATTCAAGTGGTGCAGAAATACGAACATATCACGGAGCTTACCCCAGAGATCATGCATGAGCTTATCGAGAAGATCGCTGTCCATGCCCCCGATAAGAGTAGCGGGCATCGCACACAGCAGATCGACATTTACTTTCGCTTCGATGTTGCCGTAGCGACTGCTGTCGCTGACAGCATGAAGTATGACAAAAAGAGAAAGGCTGCGTAATCGCCGAGGTTACGCAACCTTATCTTCAAATCATAAAAACTTCTTTATGAGCCCCTGCCATCGTGCTGCTGTTTTTTTATTTTCTGTAATTGTTAAATATAATATATAGAAAATATAATAAAATCTGACATATATCGACAAAATCCCCTTTTGTTGAACAATATTTCCTATGTCGATTTTTGTGGGAATGTGGTATAATTTGTATATATAATTGCAGCGCCAACTAACTCTTGAAGTTTCTTGCTTGTCCTGGCAGCGATATACTGCGTCAGGAAGTCTTGAAATGCAGCAAGCATTCCTGCGACCTCCTTCCTTGTCTTTCGCTTCCAGTCCTTCGCAATAATTATTCAAGAGTTAGTTGGCCAGCAATACAGCAGAAAGGAAAATTTGTCATGAAAAAGAATATCGAGACAAAAATCGCCAGATCTTTGCTTTCTTTAGGGATATCGCCCGGGATAAAGGGCTTCCGCTACCTCATCAAAGCTATTTCTCTCTGCGTGAGCAATGATATGCCGAGGGGCTCATTTTCAAAGGATATATACCCGAAAATAGCCAAAAGCTACCGTACATCGTCAAGCTCCGTTGAAAGAGCGGTCAGACACGCTATCAGTACGGGCTGGGCAAGGCATGATCAGAAGATATGCACCTCCATATTCGGGAATTCCATCAGCGGAGAGACCGAAAGCCCCTCAAATGTGGTGTTTATCAGCGCTGTTTCCGAATGGCTGAGACTTCATTTGGATGATGAGTGATCCAGCCGTCAGCCCTTAGCTGTCAGCCGTCTGGTTATTGTATTTGCAACAAAAATATTTATATTATATTGACATTTTACGTTCAATATGTTATAATATCAGTAAATCAACTGATATTATTTGAATGTGAGGTGATGATATGGTAAGATTTTTGAGGATGTGCAGGCGCTGTCTCGGCTTTCAGAAGCGGTCGGCTTATGTTGACAATTACTTTTTCAAGGCTAATATGATCGCAGGCATATATATGTCCGTACTCATCATTATCCTCGAATTATGGATGATTATACGCACTACCCATAAAATCGCCGTCGAAGACCTCTATTCCCAGCTCGGCTACTATTTCAGCAACTACTACATCTATTATATTGTACTGCTCACTACGGGCGTCGGTATGCTGACCTTTTCCCTGCTCTTTGTCACGGGCAGGACGAACAACAAGTTCATCGGAAATATGATAAAATGGACCTTTGCCTTTGTCAGCATTGTATTCGGCATTATGGTCTCTGTCAACGATTACTCCCACGGTGAACAGATCCTGACGTTCCTGACAATGGAGCTTTTCATCATCTGTCTCCTTGTGTGGCGTCCGTGGGTAGGCTTCCTGATACTCACCATATCCTATCTTATATACCTCTATGGTCTGGGCGACCTTGTGGGCGGTATCAATGATATCGTTCCCGTGAACGTCGCTTATAAGGCTGTGATTGAGGGCAATGAGGCTGTGGCTGGTATCACAACTGCTACAAAGATAAATCTTTTTACCATGTGGCTTTCGTCAATGCTGTTCTGCATAAGCAACTACAATAAGACCCTTGTGCAGGCTGAAAAGGACGAGAACCTCGAAAAAATGAACCGCCATCTGAGCCAGATATCCGTCCGTGACGACCTGACAGGCATACATAATATGCTGTATTTCCGTCAGGAATCGGACAATTTCCTGAGACATTCGGGCTCGGACAACAAGAATTTCATTTTCCTTTTCTTCGATATCGAGAATTTCAAGTCCTACAACGAGACCTACGGCTTCCACAAGGGCAATGAACTGCTGGTGACTACGGCGAATATGATAGTCGATGCGTTCAAGGGCTCGCTGGTGTCACGCTATTCCGACGACCATTTCGTTGTTCTCACCGACAGTAAGGACAGCGAAGAGATAGCCGCAAAGCTGTCTGAGGAGATAAGGAAGATAGAGGGCGAGGTCAAGCTGGACATCAAATGCGGCGCTTATAAGCCTGCTGACGGCGAATACGACCCCAGCCTCGCCTGTGACCGTGCACGATTTGCCTGCAACAGCATAAAAAAGCACTTCGACTGCAATTACCGCTTGTACGACCACGCTTTAGAGGACAAGTTCACCCTGAAGCAGTACATCCTCAACAACATCGACGAGGCTATACAAAAGGACTATATCAAGGTCTACTATCAGCCTGTGGTGTCCACGGAAAACAGCTGTATCGTGGGACTTGAAGCTCTTGCAAGATGGCACGACCCGAACTACGGACTTATGCCGCCGGGGCAGTTCATCGAGACACTGGAGGAGTACCGCCAGATACACAAGCTGGACAAGTGCATAATCAGGCAGGTCTGCCGTGACTACAGAAATGCCGCAGACAAGAATCTGCCTTTCGTCCCCGTTTCGCTGAATTTCTCCCGTCTGGACTTTGAGCTGTGCGATATAGTGCAGTTCCTTGATGAGATGGTGGCTGAGTACAGCGTGCCAAAGGCTTTCCTCGATATCGAGATAACCGAAAGCGCTCTCGTTGACCGTCAGGACCTGCTGACCAATGCCATAATCAGGCTGAGGAGCACGGGCTATAAGGTGTGGCTGGACGATTTCGGAAGCGGCTATTCTTCGCTGAACGTGCTGAAAGACTACCAGTTCGACGTACTGAAAATAGACATGAAGTTCCTTTCAGGCTTTACCGAAAATCAAAAGACCCGACCGATACTGAAAAATATCGTCGGGCTGACCAAACAGCTTGAAATGGTCTCTCTTTCCGAGGGAGTTGAAACAAAGGAGCAGTTTGAGTTTCTGCGTTCCATCGGCTGTAACAGAGCACAGGGCTACCTTTTCAGCCGTCCCGTTCCCATTGAGGAGCTGAGGACACGCATAGCCGACGGTGAGCTTACGATGGACAAGGAATACATGATAGGTGCGTAAAAGCCGAAACAGCCATGAGACTTTAGGCAATACCGCACAAAGATTGTGCTGAAGATGCGCCGTCAGATTTTTCGTCAGATTGTATAGAAATTCCGCAGGCATACTGGTCTGTCGGTCAGCCCCTCTGTCAGCTTCGCTGACACGTCCCCACACCCCACTGGGG
>JAFVBU010000101.1 GCA_017479805.1 Ruminococcus sp. | reverse complement strand
TGGTGCGAAAAGGACGCGCAGAGGCAGCATTACCAGCGTGAAGTTATGAAGGATACGAATTCGATGGTTGGTATACCGAAGTAGAGGGTGGTAGCTTAGTAACGAGCGAAACGATTGCAAATATTAAATCTGACCAGACACTATATGCTCACTGGACAAAAATTCCTGATCCGTTAAGCGTTAGCGAATCGAATATAACTTTGAATGTCGGAGAAAAATATACAATCGTTGCAAATCAAAGCGGTTTAACTTACAAATCAAATAATGAAGAAATTGCTACAGTATCATCGGATGGAGAAATCTCAGCTATAGGCAAAGGAACCGCAATCATTACTGTCATCAATGCTGATTATGAAGTTGTTCAGATCAAGGTAACAGTAACCATGGTCGAGGGTGATTGCGATGGGAATGGAACGTTTGATGTTGATGATGTTGTCCTCCTACAGCAGTGGTTATTAGCCGTTCCTGAAACGCATTTGGCTAATTGGAAGGCGGCAGATCTGTGCGATGATGACAGGCTTGACGTATTTGATTTATGTATGATGAAGCGCTTACTTATTGAAAGTAGTAGCGAAATGCACATTGAACTTGAATGAAATATGTACTCCATATCTGCACATTTTGAGAGTACAATATTGGGTGTATTCATAATAACAATGGGGCAAATCAAAGAACCTCCGCAGGACTTTTTCTTGCGGAGGTTCTTTGATATTATGGCAACAGGCAGATGCACATTCGTACATCTGCCTGTTCTGTTTTATAGCTCGCTGTATAGGCCTTATATCGTAGTTTTCGGAAAACTTCTATATGAGTACCTACTTGAAAGCTGCCGTTTGTTAATGCTTAAAGTAACGATAATTTTTTGTCGGTCAAGCCGAGGGAAGCGCTTGCTAAACAGCCGTAAGACGAGGCTTCGCCGTCTTACTACTTGTTAGGGAGGGCGCTGCCCTCCCTCGTACACCCACCTGCCAAAGGAAATATATTCCCTTTGGGATCCCGGTGTTATGCGGCTTCACCGCTTTTCTTTTTAGTTTCCGAAAGTAGTCGGCTTCACATCCTGCTTCTTGTCCTTATCATGGCAAATACCGTAAATGACCAGCATACATACGCCAACGATGGTAATAGCCACCGAAACCGCAAGGAAGCCCCTTGTGAGCTGATACATAACGCCCGTATAAGCCATGAAAACCGCAGGCTGCTTGATGGAAAATGAGTCGTAGTAATTGCTTGCCAACAGACAGATCGAGGGGATACAGCCTGCCAGACCTGCAATAACAGCGGATATTCCCGTCCAGTACAGTGTGACCGCCTTGTTTTTCCTGTTGATAAGTATAAGGATGGCAATGAGCAGCACCTCAATGCCTATGCAAGCGATGGTGAGGAGATTTTTCGCCTTGTACAGCTTTGTCAGCTTCCTCAGCACCTTATGCTCGTTCAAAGCGGACAGCTTGAATACATCGCTGTAGCTTTTTACGGTGTTGTAGGCATTGTCGATGGAATCCTCCACCTTTTTGAAGTAGTTGCTGTCCTTTTTGTAGCCCTCCTTTGAGGCATACTCACTGAAAAAGGCAGAAATGCTTTCCTCCAGCTTCTGATTTTTCGGCAGTCTCACATCGAAAACGTCGTCATACTCAACAGAATAGAAGCCATGCTCGATACATTCCCTTTCGCAATCCACCATATATTCGGGAGTGATATAGCGGACGTAAACCTCCGCAGGGATGCCAGAGGAGTTGTACTTTTTATAATAGTACTTGCTTATCTCAGCCTGCGCCACTTCGCCTAAATTCTTTTCCTCGATAAGCTCAAAGGCTTTTTCCTTTGTGATATTTATATCCACCAGCAAAGCTGCCGAGCTGCCAACGGTAAGAAGCACCAGCAGCACCGAAATAATGAGCGAGGGGATATAGGAAGAAAGTTTATTCATTTCCGTTCACCTCGCTGATGTAGAATTTTCTCTCTGTCAGGTCGCATATAACGCCCACACGCTGCTCAGTTCCGCCTAAAATGTCACGCTTGCAGGTGTAAAGAGTCAGCCTGTCGTCCTCGGTAGGGGAGACAAATGAGCCGTTAGTTCTGCTGAAAAGGATGTTCTCCCTGACAGTATAGACGAACTCGCCGTAGAGAGTGCTGAGAGTAACGGTATCACCGACTTTCAGCTTTTCGAGGTCGGCAAAGTAGGTGTCAACGTGTGCGCTTATGACCGTATTGCCCTTGTCACCGATGACCACCGAGCCTGTAGCCTGACATCCGCCAAGCTCAAGAAGCTCGGGACTGCTTCCCCAGTAAACGGGAACGGCAGTGCTGAGAGCATCGGCGTTTAAAACTGCGTATAATTCGCCAAACTCGGGACGCTTTATCTCGCCCTCATCGGAGGTGCTGCCCTTGTAATCGGTGGCGATATCGTTGGACTTTATGACAAGCCCCGAGCTTTTGGACTCGGGAGTGCTTTTCAGCTCGTCCATAAAGGCAAGGTTCATGTACATTTTCAGCTTATCATAGGGCTTTATCAAGCCCACAACAACTATTGCACCGCAGAAAAGCAGAACGATGAAAGGGGTGACAATGTGTATCAGTAAACTTTTTTTCTTATTTTCCATTCATTCCCTCAGTTCTGTCGTCAGTGAAGCAGCGGTTCACGAGGAAAAGCAGTCCGCCAAGAGCTGTCAGAAAAGCTGCGGCTGCGGCTGCAAAAATGCCACGCCTGTCATAGCCCGTATCCTCAACGGATGCGCCTGCACTGGACACATTCACCAGTGTGCCCTCGTCATTTCTCATGGAAAGGGTGAGGGAATCGTCTGTCACCTCGTCAACGGTCAGGGAAAGTCCCATCTCATCAGCCGCCCCCGAAAGAGAATGAACTATCTCCATTTTCTTCTCGGCAGGGGACTGCTTGATAAGGCTCTTGTACTCGGCAGGGGTGAGATTATTGATTATGACCTGCTGCTGCTCCTCGGGGAAACCGCTTAAATAAGCCATTTTTTCATCGTATGACATACTTATGAATTCCTCGGGAGTATTTCTTGTAAAGGTCGAGCCGTCGTCAGCCGTAAGTGTCACAGGCTCGGGTGCGGCAGCAGCGGCGGTAGTTTCAGAAGTATTGCCGCTTTCCGTTTCGGGCGGAGCAGTTGTGACAGGCTCGGACGGAGCGGCACGGTTCGGGTCGTAGGGGACTGTAGAAATGATAGCGCCGCCTGTTTCGTGGAGCTTGGCTATAGCGGCATCGAGGGTCTCGGGGGGATATTTCTCGGGGTGAGCGTAGTACTCGTTATAGCCCACCTGAATATCCTCCTCGGGGATACCGTATGAACGGGCAACATCGGCAACATCATCTACCGAAGCGGCAGAAGCGGCGAGCGGTGAAAGGGAAAAGCAGACCGCAGCCGAAGCCAATGCAGCGATGAACTTCTTATGCATAATGTACCTCCTATTATAATATAGTACATATCTATTATACATTTGTAGGTGATATTTGTCAAGAAGAATAACTTAGCAATATCACGGCAAAAACAAAAACGCCCCATCAAAAAGATGAGGCGTTGTTGGCGTGCCTGGAGGGATTCGAACCCCCGACCTACTGGTTCGTAGCCAGTCACTCTATCCAGCTGAGCTACAAGCACACGTCCTTGACAACGTAATAAATTATATCACAGTATCAGGCAATTGTCAATAGTTTTTTTAAAAAACGGCATTTTGCATATATTTTTATTGTTTCGGTTGCAAATATAAACAAAAATATAAAAATTCAGAAATACCCTTGACAATCACGGAATTATCTGGTATAATTTTATCTGTTGTGAGACATTAGCTCAGTCGGTAGAGCATACGCCTTTTAAGCGTAGGGTCGAGGGTTCAAATCCCTCATGTCTCACCAGCGCCTCATTGGGTAACCAATGGGGCGTTTTTTTGTTTTAAGGCAATTTTGCGGCTGTCGGGGACTACAAATACATTAAATGGCGTGAATGGCGTGGAACGCCGAGGGCAGCGTTCCCTACATTAATCCTTGAATCACCGCCCTAAATATGTTACAGCGAGCGAAAGCAGATACCCCGACTCACAGAGACTGAACGAGCTTTGCGAGTGAGAGCGTGAACGTGGTTGCCCGAATGTGAGGTAGGATTCTGTCTGAACATGAGGGTATGTCGGCATTGGATGTAAAGCCGACCAAGCTGACGCCAGCTCGTCGGAATGATTCGAGGGCTGCACAGGAAAAACCATGCAGCCCTCGGATACAAACCCAATTAAATTCGCTGTCCGCTTTTCAGCTTAAAACAGCAGTAAACATTTACCTGATACATTATAGCAACAGTTTTTTCCAAAGTCAAGGGCTTTTTCTGTTTTGTAAATATTAAAGGCAGTTTTCAGCTATATGTACAAACTTTCAAGCCGCTCTTTGTGCACATAGCTGTTTCCTTTTCGTATCACTTTGCAGTCAGTTGCTCTAACAATTATACAGATTGTAATATTCTATGCGTTTTATTATATAAATGTTATGTATTTGTTAATTTTAGTCATAAATTCTTATGATAAATTGACAAAACGTTAAAAAGGGTGTAAAATGTATATAAGGTTCTAAGTAAACACTGATATGCCCCGAGGGAAAATATCGGGGCAGTATAAAGCCGCTGTGATCTCTGCGGTATCAAATGAATTGGAGTTTAACTATGTCAGGATCTATAAGAAAAAATATCAGATTTTTCTCTGCCGTGATCCTTGTGATATTTGTTCTTATCAGCTTTGTTTCGTCCTGTCTCATCGTAAGGCTGACAAGCGCAAAATATCAGGCTTCTGTTGCGTCAGCAGCACTGGATATGGCAGAATTGACAATAAATGCCGACCTCGCAAAAGAAACATTCAGCACCAGAGCCGTCAGCGACGAATTCCTCTCCACCCAGACCAAGCTGACAAATTACCAGAAGCGGAACAGCTCAGCCGTGAAGCGTATCTCCCTCGTCAGCTTCAGCAACACCTCGGGCGGCTATATCTACGATACAGGCGGACGCTCCCTCGGTGACAGGCTCGATTACGACGACTACACCTCGTCCATCAAGACCGAGCTCATCAACGGACGCAATCCTCTCGAACATACCGTCGGCGGAATAACCGTTGCCTATTTCCGCCCTCTCAGAACGGTCGATGACAACCTTTGCGGATATATCATAGTCGAGCTGGCAAAGCCCTATGAACTGGCATATTTCCCCGTGCTGGTATGCGTACTTGCTGCACTTTTCGTGCTCAGTGCACTGTTTATCTTCATTTTCATGCGTGCCCTCAACAGGAGACTGTTCACCCCCATAAAGCGTATCACAGATTCTGCCGTTTACCTCTCGGGCGACGATTCCGCTTCGGTGGGTCAGGATGCTTCTGTATTCTTCGAGACCACCCGTAACGACGAGGTTGGAAAGCTGAGCAAGGCTTTGCAGGATATCTTCTTCAATATGAACAGCCGTAACGAAAACCTCTCTCAGGCGCTGTATGACGCCAACCACGACGGTATGACGGGTCTTTTCAACAAGCGCTGCTACCACAGCATGGTGGAGGTCTTTAAGAGCTGCGAGTGCATATGTCTCATTTATTTCGATGTGAACAACCTCAAGCTGATGAACGACACCCTCGGTCACGAAAGCGGCGACTATGTTATCACCTCTGCCGCCGACTTCATCAAGGGTATCATGAAACCGACAGACTATACGTTCCGTATGGGCGGCGACGAATTCCTCATGGTAATGACACAATGCTCCTACCGCTCCATCAATGATCTGATAGAACGGCTGGAAAAGGAAAGTCCCATTATTCTCAGCAAGCCCACAGACTCAATAAAATGCGCCCTCTCCTTCGGCTACGCATACGCAAAAGGGGAGTACGACTATGACAAGAAGCTCGCCGAGGCTGAGGAGAATATGTATGAAAAGAAAGCGGCTTTGAAGAAGGAGCTTCAAATGCCCGACAGATAACGGAGGTGTGCCTTTTGAGCAGAACCAAAAAGAAAAAAGCTGCACTTTTTTCGGGAATGTCTGTGATGAAGAAATTCGTTTTTCTGGATTTTCTGCTTTTGCTCGCCATCGCTGCGGTAAGCGCAGTTCTCGTAGCCACAGTAATGAGCGTTACCGCAAAAAAGTACAAACAGATAGAAAAAACGGTCGTATCTTCCACGGAGCAGATGACCACCCTCGGCATAGAAAGTGCTGTCTCCATAGCCAAGAATATCTACACCAACGAGCCTGTTTACGATTTTCTCAACAGGAAGTACAACTCGTCCTCTGACTATTTTGAAGCCTACTATCCGCTCCAGCAGAACACGGCGCTCAGTACGGCAGATACCAATATAGTCAAAAAATGTACCATCTATACCTCCACCCCCACCATCGTCACAGGCGGCACCATGAGAATGCTCAGCGAAGCCACCGACGAGGAGTGGTACAAGGATATAAAAAAGTACAACAAGCCCACCATACTGAGCATTGACTCCGACGACCACCAGATGATGCTGGTGCGCCGCCTTGACTATACCGCCCTCGACACAGGCGAGAGCTACCTCGTTCTAATTCTCAACAACGCTTTCATTGAGGATTTCGCCAATGCCCTTGATTTCGACGGACAGTTCTACGTTATGAGCGGCAGCGACCTCATATACAGCAGCGACGAGAATGTCAAGTCAGTATCCGATGTTGCCATAACTCCCGAATTTCAGTGCATTACCCACAACTACTATTCGGTGGATATCGACTTCTATTCCTACTCCAACAGAAGCGGCTTCATAGCGTTCATGCGTGAGAATCTTCTGCTCATACCCTGCCTTGCGGCTGTGCTCATCATTGCTCTGCTTTCGGGACTGATAATGGCGAAGGGTATCATAAGGCGCATTAAGCCCATTATAACCGAGTTCGGCGAAACGGGCAGCATAAAGGATCTGAAAAAGGGCAGCAGCGGCACTGACGAGATAGGAAAGCTCCTCGATATCTGTGCGGATATGTCCGAGCGCCTTGCACTCAAAGGCGATGAGTTCATCGAGAGCAGCAATTCACTTTTGCAGAAAAGCTCCGACTACAACTCTCTTTTCGCAACTGCGATGCGGCTGGATGCAGAGCTGACGGCGGCAAACAAAATGCCCTGCCTGAAAGCCGATACTGACGAGGAGGAGATACCTCTTGCAGACGAAACAGAGCTTGTGAAAAAGACTGCGGAGAAGCACGGTGCGGAGTATTCCTGCAAGGGCGTAAGCAACGAAAACTGGATGATACCCGCCTATTCCCTCACGCTCATAGCCGACGACTTTTTCAGCAATTTCAGCGGTGAATCCGCAGCAGTATCCGTTTCCGACGAAGCGGCTGAGATAACCTTTACTTCAAGCGTGATACCTCGTTCATCGGAAACTCTGAAGCTCCACGCCATCTTTGAGGATGCAAACGTCAGCAGCGAGTATTCTTTTGACAGAAGCAACAGATTCAATCCGTACATCCGTATCAGGCATTGCTTAGGCAGCAGGGTCGATATGATAATAAACGAAAAGGACAATTTCACCGTCACATTCAGGATAAAAAAGGCTCCTGTAAAACAGCAATGACATAATAATCGGGTAAATAATATTTTAGGTGGTCGGGAAGTGCCGGGCGTTTGCGTAATTGCCCAAAACCACAAACACAAATTCTGTCAAGACCGCCATTTATGGCGCTTGTCTTGGTCTTGACTGAATTTGTGTTTGTGGTATACTTAGCAATTGCGAACGCCGGATGTGTTACATATCACCCAAAAAGTTAAATACCAAAAACAATAAAAAAGGGGGAGTATCATGACCGTAAAACAGATCTTATCATCACTGACGGCATCGGCTATTGCAATGTCCGCTTTCGGATGTTCATCCAAAAAGCCCGAGGAAAAAGAGGAACTCAAAGAGTTCGTGGGCTTTTACTATGCACGTGGAGATAAGCTGGACGACAACAACGAGGTCCGTCAGCTCATTGCCGAAAAGACAGGCTGTATCCTCTATGAGGAATGGCTGGAGGATCAGGCGGATATCGACAAGGTTTTCAGCGATATGATGATCTCTGGCAAATACCCCGATTTCATGTCCCCCGACGGTCCCAACTGCCAGCGCCTTATCAATGAGCACGCTTTCATCCCTCTCGACAACTACTGGGACGAATATCCCAACCTCAAAGCCCTCTACACCGATGAGCAATGGGACACACTCCGTGCCGAGGACGGTCACGTTTACTACATCCCTCTGTTCTCGGCAGTCAACAAGGAGGAGACCAGCACCACCCACGACGGCGAGGCTTTCTGGATACAGGTGAGGGTACTCGAATGGGCCGGATATCCCGAACTAAAGACCCTCGACGACTACTTCGGGCTTATCGAGGACTTCATGGAAGCCAACCCCGTTGACGAGAACGGAGAGCCTTTCATCGGCTATGAGATTCAGGCGACCAATGTGCGAATGTTCGCTTTGGACAATCCGCCCATGTTCCTTGAGGGATACCCCAACGACGGCTGCTGTTATGTTGACCCCGATACACTGACAGCCTATGATTACAATATGCTCCCCACCGCCAAAACATGGTTCAAGAAGCTGAACGAGGAGTACAAAAAAGGCGTTATCGACCAGAAATGCCTGTTCATGGAGAATGCGGAGTATTACGATCAGCTCCTGACGGGCAGAGTTCTCGGAATGGTTGACCAGCACTGGAATTTCGGCGCTTCCGAAAGACAGCTTCCGCCTGAGTGCACCTATATACCTTTCGGACTTACCATAGACGGCGAGCGTGAGGAAAGATACCACGACAACCCTGCTTTCAACGCTTCAACGGGCGTGGGAGTTTCCGTAAGCTGTGCAGACCCCGACGGCGCTGTCAAGTTCATGAGCCAGCTTCTTGACCCCGAGATACTGACCCTCCGCTACTGGGGAGTTGAGGGAGTGGACTACTTCGTCAACGAGGACGGCTACTTCGACCAGACCGAGGAGCAGTACGAGCGGTGGCGTGACCCCGAGTATGCTTTGAAGCATGAATGTGACTACAGCTATATGCCCCACTACGGCGGTCTTGCTCCCGACAACAAGAATGCCTATGCCCCCGAAAATCAGCCCAATATCTTCCATGACCATCTTCCGCCCGCAGTACAGAAGTGCTTCGACGCTTATGGCAAGCAGACTTACAGAGAGTTCCTGAACCCTGCACCGCCCAACCCAAAATGGTATCCCATGTGGTCGTTTGAAAGCTCCGTTACCGAGGCTACCGAGTACGGCAGAGTGTCAAAGAGGATAAGCGAGGTCAAGCATAAGTATATGCCGCTTCTGGTAATGAGCGAGGACTTCGAGAAAACATGGAAGGAATACACCACCGAATACAACAAGACCGATCCACAGATATACTTCGACGAGCTTACAGCCGAGGTACGCAGAAGATGCGGAGTATGACCATACCCAAAGGAGGTACACTATGAATAGTAAACAGGTAATATCATCAATACTTACAGCAGCAATGTTCGTTTCATCATTCGGATGTTCAGCCAAAAAAACAGAAACTCCAAAGGGAAGCGATATAAAGGAATTCACAGGCTTCTTCTGTGCAAGGAACGAGCCCCTTGACGCCGATAACGAGATACGCAGCCTCATCGCAGAAAAAACGGGATGTATCCTCTACGAGGAATGGATAGACGATCAGGATAACCTCGACAAGCTGTTCAGCGATATGATAATCGCCAACAAGTACCCCGATTTTCTTTCCCCCGACGCAGAGAACTGTCAGAAGCTCATTAAAGAGGGAGCGCTCATCCCCATCGACAACTACTGGGACGCTTACCCCAATCTGAAAGAGCTTTGCAGCGAGGACGAGTGGGACAGAGTACGTGCCGCCGACGGTCATATCTACTATATGCCGCTGTTCTCGTCGGTGTACCAAAAGGACACCAATACCACCCATGAGGGCGAGGCTTTCTGGGTGCAGTTAAAGGTGCTGAAATGGGCGAACTACCCACAGCTAAAGACGCTCGACGACTATTTCGGGCTTATTGAGGACTACCTTGAAGCCAACCCCACCGATGACAATGGAGAGCCGTACATAGGCTATGAGATACAGGCGAATGATGCGTGGTTCTTCGCTCTGGACAATCCGCCAATGTTCCTTGACGGTCACCCCAACGACGGCTGCTGCTATGTTGACCCCGATACCCTTGAAGCAAAGGACTACAATATGCTCCCCACCGCAAAGGCATGGTACAAAA
Source organism: Ruminococcus sp. (assembly GCA_017479805.1). GTDB lineage: Bacteria > Bacillota > Clostridia > Oscillospirales > Ruminococcaceae > Ruminococcus. Next base: position 140 of record JAFVBU010000101.1, on the reverse strand, counting down.
AGCTCAACGAGGAATATCAGAAGGGCGTTGTTGATCAGCACTGCTTCGTAATGTCCTCCGAAGAATACTACAGCACTCTCGCCAGCGGCAGAGTTCTTGGAATGGTAGACCAGCACTGGAACTTCAACAGCTCCACACGT
>JAFVBU010000100.1 GCA_017479805.1 Ruminococcus sp. | reverse complement strand
TTGAAGTTTCTTGCTTGTCCTGACAGCGAAATACTGCGTCAGAAAGTCTTGAAATGCGACAGCATTCCTGCGCCTTTCCTCCTTGTCTTTCGCTGCCAGCCCTACGCAATAATTCTTCAAGAGTTAATTGGTGGAGCAATAGTGCTTAGTTGGCAGTCCTTAGTTGTCAGTCCTTTAATATAACGTTTGATCAGCCATTTGACCATATTTGCATTGCAACAAAAAAGGACGCCCAAAGGGCGCCCCTACATGGGAAGTTTTATGTGGAATTGACGGGCGCTCGGAAAGCGCCCCTACAAAACTAATAACTCATACACTTATACACTTATACACTCATACACTAACAACGGCTACAGCGCAGGGCATATGACCCTCGATAACGAAGAATTCAACGTCGTTCAGCCCCATATCCTTGAAAAAATCCATATAGCTGTCAAGGGTGAATTCACGCTTGAATTTTACCCCTGCCATTTCGCAGAGCTTTACAAGGAGCTTGTTGGTTTTTTCGGACTTGTTGATATATGTGGGGATAATGACCTTTCCGCCCTTTTTGCACACTCTCAGCATTTCCGAAACTGCTTTCTGCGGCTCGTCAAGGAGGTGGATAACGTTTCCTGCCACTACCTTGTCAAAGCGCTCGTCACGGCAGTTCAGTGCGGTCATATCAGCCTTTCTGAAAACCGTATTTCCGTAGATACTGCACTTTTTCTCCGCCTGTGACATCATATTCGATGAAAGGTCGGTGGCAACCAGCTTGCGGCATTTCTGCGCTATGGCTTCGCTTATTGCACCTGTTCCGCAGGCACATTCAAGAACGATGTCGCCGCTTTCGATATACTCGGCAGTCCGCCTGCCAAGCTCGTTAAATACCTTACCGTTGATAGCTTTCTCGAATACGTCATAAATTCCTGAAACTTTGTCCCAGATCATTGTGTCGTCCTCCTTATGTCAGCAATATTTCCTGTTTTTCGGCATCTGCCACGGCTGTTGCACCGTATGGGAGTATGGCTCTCGGTGTGCCGTGACCGAAGTTCACGTTGTAAAGAATTGGCATATCCTTGTTGTCAACGACCTGCCGCCATAAGTCCTTGTATTCCTCGTAGTATACCTCATTCTGCGGCTTGCCGACAATGATGCCGTTTATGTTGGCGAAAACACCCTCTCCTTTCAGCGCTTCAAGGTATTCCATTAGTATTTCGGGCTTTGGAGTGAGCTCACTTGTCTCAGCAAACAGTACCTTGCCTTTCCATTCCTCAGCAGAGGGGAAGATGTTATATTTCCTTGTTATTTCGTTCTGTCTCAGGAAGTCCTCTCTGCTCTGTGGGCAGGCTTCAAAGAGGGGAGCAAGATATCCGCCGTATCTTTCGATACTGCCAGCAAGGATCATATCTCCCATGCTCTCGATACAGCCGCCTAAAAGTTCGCCGCTGAACCTCGGTGCGCCCTGCAAAAGCTCATAGCCGTGTTCTTCCCTGTGGGACACACGGTCTGTGCCGATAGCCGCCGAGGAATAGTCTTTGCGCTCCTCGTACCACACCTCCGAGGGCTTTATCACTCTGCCGCTGTAGGGTGCAAAAAGGCTCTCGAACTGAGCTTTTGAGTAGGGGAGCATTTCGTTCGCCTGCTCGCAGATATCGCACATAAAGCTCTGTCCGTAGTAGGTCTGCAAGCCTAATCTATGGAACATAAAGTGGTTATTGGTGGTATCCGAGAAGCCGAGAAACAGCTTTGGGTGTTCATGTACTGCGGACACAAATTCCTCGTCCTCCATGAGATAGGGGAACGTCCTGAACGTATCTATACCGCCGATATCGGTGAATATTCCCTTTACTGTGTCATCGAGAAAGGCTTCTTTCAGGTCAGCGGCACGGGCTTCGGGATGTGACATGATAAAGTCGCTTCCTCTTAAAGCGTGCTTTGTGAAGCATATATCAAGTCCGAATTCGTTCATTCTTCTTACACCAATGTCCACCTGCCGTACACAGCCAATGTTGCCGAGTATGCCTGATGAAAGGCATACAACAGCTATTTTGTCGCCCTTTTTTAAAGGTTCGGGTCTTATCATTCTGCACCTCCGTTTACAATATTGTATAAGTAAAAAATTTATCTTTTAATGAACCACTGCACAAATGCCTTTTTGTCATTCGGGTCATAGCCTGCTTTCTCATAAAAATCGAGGGTGGACTGCTCCTTTGAGCCGGTCATAAGCATAGTTCTTGTGCAGTTTTCTTTTAAAGCTATTTCCTTTGCAAAGTCAAGGCAAGCCGTTGCAAGTCCTTTGCAGCGGTAGTCGGGATGGGTGACTACGTTCTCCACCAGAGCATAGGGACGCTGACCTCTCGTAAGGTTTGGAATGATAACGCACACGCATGATGATACTATCATGCCGTCCTCCTCTGCCACAATGATATGGTGGTTCGGGTCGCTGAGTATGCTTTCCCATACTCCCGTCACACGGCTGTCAAGCTCGGGGAACGGATTATCGTGGAGGTGCATATAGAGTTTCAGCATACCTTCGAGATCGTTTTTGTTTACCTCTCTTATCATAACTTACTGATTCCTCGACTTTATATTCCTGTCAATCTCACGCTTGGCATCACGCTTTGCCGCATCCGCACGCTTATCGTAGAGCTTCTTGCCCTTGCACAGTCCCACCTGCATTTTTACCCTTGAATCCTTGAAATAAATGCTGAGGGGGATGAGGGAAAGTCCGTCCTGCTTGACTGTGCCGAACAGCTTGTTTATCTCACGCTTGTGCATGAGCAGTTTTCTTTTGCGGAGAGGGTCACGGTTGAAGATATTGCCCTTTTCATAGGGAGAAATATGCATACCACGGACGAAAAGCTCGCCGCCATCGATGGAGCACCATGAATCCTTGAGGTTCACTCCGCCCTGACGGATGGATTTTACCTCGGTACCGACCAGTTCGATACCTGCTTCATAGGATTCGAGAACGAAATATTCATGACGGGCTTTGCGGTTTTCGGCTATGGTCTTAGTACCTTTTGAGCGCATTGTTGTATCCTCCGATCATTTTCTATGTTAAAATTATACCCCATTACAGGTGAAAAGTCAAGAAGTAGTAAGTAGAAATCAGAAAGTAGTAGGGGCGGCGTTTCGCCGCCCGTGGGTTTTGATGAAATATGTGGTTACATTGTGTAGGGGCGGATATTATCCGCCCGAGCCTTACGTTGAAATTTGCGGTAACTATCTGTAGGAAACGGAGCACTTGACACGTGCCCTACAGATGGTAGTCCTTAATTTTAGCGTGACCAACGGGACGTCGAGGACGCCGTCCCCTACAATTGGGTTCATAATATTTTTCATATGACTGGTCGGGCGAGCGGAACTCGCCCCTACACCACCGCCCCACATTTGTAACGGCGAGCGAAAGCAGATTCCCCGAACCGCAGAGAGTGAACGAGCTTTGCGAGTGGGAGCGTGAGTGCGGATGCCCGAATGTGAGGCAGGATGCTGTCTGAACATGAGGGTATGTCGGCATTGGATGTAAAGCCGACCAAGCTGACGTCAGCTCGAAATACTTGCATTTTTTTTAAACTTATGTTATAATTTCTGAAAGAGGTGATTTTTATGAGTGACCGTTCAGAGAAATATATTTCCTCCCACCTTTTTTCCCAGCGTGAGGAGGACTTCGAGCACGCTTCCATCGACAGAGAGATAGCTTTCTATGAGAGCATTGGCACGGGTAACATTGAGCTTGTCCGTATTTTCTCCACGCCCCTGTGCAGTGAGGGCTACGGCATACTCAGCAAAGACCCTCTGCGAAATCTGAAATACCATTTTGCCGTTTCTGCGGCACTTATCGCTCGCTACTGCATAAACCGTGGCATGACCCCCGAGGAAGCCTATAATCTCAGCGATATCTTCATCATGAAGGCTGACGAATGCTCCACCGAGGAACAGGTGCACGGCATACACAGCGAAATGATAGAAAGCTACACCCGACACATGAGGGCGGTGCTGAACAGCGGAGTTTACTCCAAGCAGATAGTCCGTGCCATTGACTATATCAGCGACCACCTCCACAGCAGGATAATGATAGAGGAAACGGCAAAGCACCTTGACATCAGTCCTGCCTATCTGTCAAGGCTTTTCAAGGCGGAGACAGGTGTGCCGTTCTCCGAATACGTCAACAAGAAAAAAGCCGAGGAAGCCGCAAATCTCATGCTTTACTCCCAGTACACCGACACCGAGATAAGCACCCTTTTCGGCTTCAGCTCCCAGAGCTATTTTATAAAGGTATTCCGCAAATTCATCGGCATGACCCCAAAAGAGTACAAGAAACTCTCGGCAATGCACGGGCTTATCGGCTCACGGTGATGGTTTTCAGCCGTTAGCAAAGTGTCAAAAAACATCATTTTAAATTATTGATATACGGGCGCCGTTTCGGCGCCATTTTTATGTGTTAACATTACTCAATAATCACTAAAATCTCGCCCATAATAACACGAAACTACTTGCATACCTACAATTGACATTTGGCTGAAAAGTGGTATAATATCAATGACAAAAAAATAACAATGGAGGATGTAATGAGTAAATTCAGAAAACAGCATATGTCAATTGAATGGCATGATATGATAAACACAGATAACATAATCCCTGCTTCACAGGCAACGCTCAAAGAAAAAGCCCTGCTTGTAGGGCGTGTGGGACTTATGATGCTCTCGGTGGGAACAGGTGCGTGGAGAGTACGTGCGTCCATGAACAAGATATCCCGTGCGCTTGGGATAACCTGCAATGCGGATATCGGACTTCTTTCCATAGAGTACACCTGCATAGAGAACGGCGAGACCTACACCAACGCTATTTCGCTGAATACCACGGGTGTCAACACCGACAAGCTCAACGAGCTGGAGAGCTTCACCGACGGTTTTGCCGAGAGGGCATCGAAGTACTCGATGGAGCAGTTCCATATGATACTCGACAAGTTTGCGGAGATGAAAGGCAACTACAAATCGTGGGACTTGGGTCTTGCCTCGGGACTTGCCTGTTGTGCGTTCACATTTTTGCTGGGCGGCGGTATATTTGAAATGATAGGCGCATTTATCGGCGCAGGAGTGGGAAATTTCGTCCGCCGAAAACTGCTTGAACGCCATCTTACGCTGATAGGCAACGTTTCTGTAAGCGTTGCGGCGGCTTGCACGGCATACGTGCTGTTCATAAAGTTAGCGGAGCTTATCTTCGGCATTTCCGACGTCCATCAGGCAGGCTACATATGCTCCATGCTTTTCGTTATTCCCGGATTTCCGCTGATAACAGGAGGTATCGACCTTGCAAAGCTCGACCTCCGCTCGGGACTTGAACGCATAACCTACGCATTGATTATCATAGTGACAGCAACCATGACAGGCTGGGCGGCGGCAACGGTGTTCAGCTTTGCGCCAGCAAATTTCGAGGAACAGCAGATAGAGCCGATAGTTATGCTGGTGCTCCGTTTAGTGACCAGCTTCCTCGGTGTTTACGGCTTCTCACTGATGTTCAACAGCCCACGCAGGATAGCGGCAGCAGCAGGATGTGTGGGAATGATAGCCAATACTCTCAGACTGGAGCTTATCGACTTTGCAGATATGCCCGTGGGAGCGGCAGCGTTCATCGGCGCACTTTCCGCAGGACTTATGGCGTCCCTGCTGAAAAAGCATATCGGATGGCCGAGAATAACCCTGACAGTGCCGTCCATCGTAATAATGGTACCCGGAATGTTCATGTATAAGGGCATTTATTACATCGTCCTCAACGATATCTCAACAGGCTATATGTGGCTGACCAAAGCGTTCCTGATAGTCCTCGCACTCCCTCTCGGACTGATAGCCGCAAGGATCCTCACCGACAACAATTTCCGCAAAAGCTCGTAAGTAACGGCTTAGGGGAGATTTACGTAGAATGTAGTTTTTTATCGGGGGAAAACCTTTCTGAGGAAAGGTTCTTCCCCCGAACCCCCTTTCCAAAGACTTTCTGTGTTAAAATTTTTGCCCCCTGATAGGACGCACCGTACAACTTTCAAAGCTGTAACATTTTGAGTGCGCCCTATCAGGGGGCAAAAATTTAATAATAAAAGTTTTAGGAAAGGGGGGGGAAGAACCCTTTTTCAAAAGGGCTTTCCCAAATAGGAACTACATCTTACGTAAATCTCCCCTAAGCCGTTACTTTAGAGGTTTGAGCTTTTAACTGAGATGATACGCATAGAATCGATGGTGAAAGAGCCGTCGTTCTGCTCGGTGAGCTGGTACTCTACAGTTTTAGCCACGCTCTTGGGCATCCACTCGGGGAGCTCGTCTATGTAGTCAACGGTGAGAGTATAGATATCGCCGCTCTTAACGACTGATCTTACATCGGGTGCGTATGTGAAAGTGATAGGCTTCAGCTTGACGTTATAAGCGCCGTTGGAGTAGTAGAAACGTGCTTCAACAGGACCCACTGTGCAGTGCTCGAAAGCGGGGATATTCTCGCCGAACAGCTCTACAGCGTACTTTTCAACGTCCACATCGGGGATAGAAACTGTATCACCGAGCTGGCTCTCGTAGTTGCCTATCTTGTTCTTGTCCATGATGATGGACCAGAGAGTAGCGGTTATTATCTGCTCTGAGCTGAGCTCTGACGGTGAGCCGAAAGCGTCGATATCCATGATAGCGGCAGGATAAATTATATCAGCGAACTTATCCTTTTTGTCGTTGGCATTTCCGATACCTCTTATAGCTGAGATACCCTTTGCAAGGATAGCGATAAGACCGATAAGTGCCAGTATACCGCAGATTATGCCAAGTACAGCGTACTTTCTTCTCTTAGCCATAAGGCTTCTCACGGACATTGGCTGAGTACCAATTTCAGCCTGCTCGCTCTGGGACTTCACCAGTTCCTCGGGGTCTTCGTCGAGGATATCTTCAAGAGCGGAGGTGAATCCGCCGTCCTTTTCGTCCTCATCCTCGTCAGGGAGCACATCCTCGGCTTCCTCGGCTGTATCCTCGGTGATTTCTTCAACAGCTTCCTCTGCGGCTTCTTCTGCATCGTCGGCAATTTCCTCGATGGAGAATTCGTCGGCGGATGTTTCCTCGGCAGGTACTTCCTCTGCTTCTTCCTCAACGGGAACGGTCTCATCGGCAGATATAACGGGTTCTTCGTTGATAGCGGCGATGGCTTCGCTTACCAGCTCATCGGTATCAGCGCTTACATCCGTATCGAACATCTGCTCATCCTCGCTGTCAAGCTCGGGTTCTTCCTCGGGCTTTTCAGCCTTATCAGCGAACTCGTCCTGCTCGTCCTCGTCGAAAACATCGGAAGCGAACAGTGACTTTATCTTAGCGAAAAGACCTTTCTTTTCGGACTTTTTAGCAGCCTTTGCCTGCTTTTTCTTGACATATTCCGCAAACTCGGGGTCGTCCTCGAAAACGTCGAATTCCTCGGGATCGGCAGCAGCAGCGCCGAGAGCCTCGATAGCTTCATCCACTTCGTCAGCGGCATTTACAGCGTTTTCCTCGGCTTCATCCGCCAGTGACGCAACAGGGGGCAGCTCCTCGGGAGCGGCAGTATCCTCAGCTTCTGCGAGGGCTTTTAGAGCGTCGTCCTCGGAAACAACGGTGATATCCTCATCCTCCGCATCAAGAGCGGCTTCTTCCTCAGCCAGCTTAGCCATCTGCTCGGCAATGCGCTTCTTCTTCTCAGCCTTTTTCTTCTCGGCGATACGCTTTGCCTGAGCGATACGTGCTTCTTCGGCAGCCTTTTCTTCTTCAAGGCGCTTCTTTTCGGCAGCTATGCGCTCCTCCTCAGCAGCCTTTTCCTCGGCAAGTCTCATGCGCTCGGCAGCTTCACGGGCTTCCTCAGCGGCTTTTTCCTCAGCCTTGCGGCGCTTCTCGGCAATTATGGCTTCTTCCTTAGCCCTTTCCTCGGCAAGGCGCTGCTTTTCGAGGGCAGCCTTTTCAGCTTCCTCCGCAGCCTTTATCTCGTCCTGACGGCGCTTTTCTGCTATTTTCTCAGCAGCGGCACGTGCCTCCTCTGCGGCAGCCTCCTCAGCCTTGTGAGCTTCCTCGGCAGCCTTTGCAGCCCTGTCCTTTTCAAGCTCCTGCTGACGGATAGCCTCGTAGTCGGGGAGCTCGCCCGAAATGACGATCTTCATTTTCTTCTTCTTCACAGGAGAAGGCTCATCGTCGGGGTAAACGGGTCTTTCCACGGGAGTATCGGGGATGGGTTTCAGCTTCTTGCCGAACTTCTTATCAAAAGCGCTTGTTGGCTTATTTCCGAACACCTGAGTTTTCTCGGCAGGGTCGAGGGTGCGGACCTTTTTCTTTGGTTCTTCCGCAGGGGCTTTTTCGCCGCTGTCGAGAACATCCAGTATATCCCCCAGATCGGAGCTGTCCTGTGCAGTTGTCCGGGGCTTTTTCTTCTTCTTTTTAGCAGGTTTGCTGTCACCTGTAAGGTTATTCAGCATATCATCCAGTTCTTTTTTAGTAGCCATTCTGACCTCCAAATTATCTGCGTACTATACTCGGCACTACAGCAAAATATCCATAAATGCTTGTATAAATTCCAAATAACTGCGTCAAACTTTTTCACCATACGTCAGTATGCTTTCAAAAGTTTTCCTTGTTCTTTGAAATTTCTACGGCGCATTTTTTGTATATTTTGCTGTAGCGCCGAGTATATATTGATTATCTTATCTGACCGTTGCCGTTGATGAGGTACTTTCCTGTGGTCAGCTCAATAAGACCCATAGGACCTCTTGCGTGGAGCTTCTGGGTGGAGATGCCTATTTCAGCGCCGAAGCCGAATTCTCCGCCGTCGGTGAAGCGAGTTGAAGCATTGACATAAACTGCCGCAGCGTCTATCTCTCTCTGGAATCTCTGAGCGTTGGCAAGGGAGCTTGTGACGATGCACTCTGAGTGACCCGTGGTGTACTTTCTGATATGAGCGATAGCCTCGCCGATATCGTCAACCACCCTGACAGCTATGATATAATCATTGAACTCAGTAGCGTATTCTGTCTCAGTAGCCTTTTCAACAGTGTCACCGAGGATGGCGATAGTTCTGTCACAGCCGTATATCTTCACATTGTGAGCCTTGAAGCGCTCTGCTATCATGGGCAGGAACTTGTCAGCCACATCCTTGTGAACGAGAAGGCTCTCAATGGCATTGCACACGGACGGGCGCTGAGTTTTAGCGTTGTCGGTTATCTCAACAGCCATATCAAGGTCAGCGGAAGCGTCAACGTAAACATGGCAGTTGCCTGCGCCTGTCTCGATAACGGGAACAGTGGCATTCTTCACAACAGCCTGAATGAGGTTAGCGCTGCCACGTGGGATTATGACGTTGATATACTCGTTCAGCTTCATTATCTCGTTGGTAGTCTCACGGGAAGTATTGTTGACCACCTGAATAACGTCCTCGGGGAGACCTGCTTCGCTTACGGCTTTACGCATGATATCGCCGAGGCAGATGTTGGAGTTTATAGCCTCCTTGCCGCCCTTGAGGATAACGGCGTTTCCTGCTTTGAGGCAGAGAGCCGCAGCGTCAACGGTAACATTGGGGCGTGACTCGAAAATAATAGCGATAACGCCCAGCGGAACACGGGTCTTGATTATCTGCAAGCCGTTGGGACGTGTGAAGCCGTCCATGACCTGACCGATGGGGTCAGTCATAGCGATAAGCTCATCCACACCCTTAGCCATATCAGCGATACGCTTTTCGTCCAGCTTCAGTCTGTCCTGCTTGGACTCTGACATACCGTTCTCCCTGGCAGCGGCTAAATCTTTAGCATTCTCAGCTATAATAAGGTCTTTGTTCTCAATGAGAGCCTTTGATATAGCGGCGAGAGCGTTATTTTTCAACTGAGTTGAAGCGGAAGCGACAACAGCTTCGGCTTCTTTGGCATTTCTGCCCAATTCCTCCGTATAACTCATATTCATTACACCTCTTTGTTGTTTTTTAGTGCATTTAGTGTATAAGTGTATTAGTTATTAGTGCATAGTTTTGGTACATTGTTAAAACTAAAAAACTAATAACTCATACACTTGTACACTCATACACTCACATACCATGTAAGTTCCCCTGACGGCACACATTTATAACCGTCGGGAGAGTTGCTTTGGCGAAGATATACATTCCGTATTCCTGCCTGAATTATCATCCTTGCACACAATGGGCACGGCTTTGCAATATGTATCGAGCCGTCCGCAGGATTCACACCTGTGAGGTAAAGGTCAGCGCCCACGGTCTGCTCACGGGAGCAGTTGAGCAGCGCATTTGCTTCTGCGTGGACTGCCTTGCATACAGCATAGCCCTCGCCCTGATGCATATTTTTTGCTATCCTCGGACATTCGCCCTTGTCACAGCAGTTTTCCATACCTCTGGGAGAGCCGTTGTAGCCCGTAGAGATAACAGCGTCATTTTTAACAATGACAGCGCCGTATTTCCTTTTGATGCAGGTGCTTCTGTAAGCGAACACCTCAGCGCAGTTAAGGTAAGTGTCGGCTTTAGATACCCTGTTAGTTCCTTTAGATATTACCATTGCTCATCACACGATCAGCGGGCTCTGAAAAGCGTGCCTATCTCTTTATCCTCGAACAGGTCGTAGAGCTTTTCGGGGTCTTTGCCGTTCATTATTACCATATCTATACCTGCATTTGTGGCTATCTTGGCAGCGGTAATCTTGGTGGACATACCGCCTGTGCCGAGACTTGAACCTGCGCCGCCTGCCATTGCCTCTATCTCGGGAGTTATCCTCTTTACCAGAGGTATGGGCTTTGCATCGGGATTTGTACGTGGGTCGTCGTCATAGAGAGCGTCGATATCCGAGAGTATCAGCAGAAGATCCGCACAGGAAAGCTCGGCAACCAGAGCGGAAAGGGAGTCGTTCTCGCCTATTTCAAGCTCCAGCTCATCTATAGCGATGGTGTCGTTCTCGTTGACGATGGGGATAACGCCCATTTTCACCAGAGTGCTTATGGTATTCATAAAGTTCTCACAGTGGCTGGGGTTGTTTATGATAGTCTTGGTCAGCAGTATCTGACCGACTGTAACGCTGTATTTTGCGAACATATCGTCGTAAACGTGCATGAGCTCGCACTGTCCGATAGCGGCAACAGCCTGCTTCATCTTGGTATCCTTCGGCTTTTCGGGAAGTCCCAGCTTGCCCGAGCCCAACCCTACAGCGCCCGAGGAGACCATGATTATCTCACGTCCCGAGTTGTGCAGGTCGGAGATTACACGGACGAGATTAGTCATGCGGCGGATGTTCAGCTTGCCTGTTTTATGGGCAAGGGTGGAAGTACCCAGCTTTATGACAATACGCTTTTTTTCGGAAATATTTCTCATAATATGCTTCTTTCAGTTAACTTTATTCTTAGGCGAGCCGCTCTGCCATGCCCTGATATTGTCACAGACTATATCCACAAGGCGCTGTCTCGTTTCAAGGGGCGCCCATGCGGTATGGGGAGTGATGATACAGTTGGGGATGTTTTTCAGCGGAGTATCGGGCGACATCGGCTCTTTCTCCAGAACATCCAGATAAGCGGCAGATATAACGCCGTTTCTGAGAGCATCAGCCAGTTCCTGTTCATTCACTACACCGCCACGTGCTGTATTAATAAGTACAGCGGACTTTTTCATGTGTGAGAGCAGTTCCTTTCCGATTATGCCCTTAGTCTGCTCCGTAAGGGGACAGTGGAACGTGAGCACATCGGCTTTTTCGGCAGCCGTTAGCATATCCGTCACCTCATAAGGGCAGTCAGCAGGCTTTGTACGGGTGCTGACAACGATATCCATGCCGAAAGCATGACCTATTTCAGCAACCTTGCGACCGATAGAGCCGTAGCCCACAACAGAAAGGGTCTTGCCTGCAAGCTCTGAGGTGGGAATGGGGAAGTATGAGAACGCAGGGGAGCGCTCCCATTCGCCGTTTCTGACAGCTTTGTCATAGTCCCTTATTTTGCTGAAATGGTCGAGTATGTAAGCAAAGGTCTGCTGAGCCACGGCATTTGTGGAGTATTGACCTGCATTGCAGACGGTAATGCCCTTTTTTGCGGCATATTCAATATCCACATTGTTGAAGCCTGTGGCAAAAAGACCGATATATTTAATATTCGGGCAGGCGTCCATGACCTCGGGGGTGATGAGCACCTTATTGCAGAGGACGATATCCGCATCACCGATATTTTCGGCAGTTTTCTCGGGAGGAGTGAGGGGGAAGATACTCACATCGCCAAGCTCCTCGATCTGAGAAACGGGGATATCACCGCTGATATTGACGGTATACCAGTCAAGAACTGCTATTTTCATGGCTTACTGCTCCTGTGTATCGTTTTTCTGAGCTGCTGTTTCGGACTTTTTGGGTCTGAGGAAAACGGAAGTGAGGAAAGCAGCGGCAATGAGCAGAAGCTCGACCACACCGATAGCGTAGTAGAAGATCCTGTTATTGTCGGCTACCCAGAGCAGCAGCGAGAAGGGAACAGCGACAGCTAAAATGAGCTGATAGGGGCGCTTCAGTTTAGCAAAGCTGATTCCGAAGAAAAGAGTTGCGATAATAACAAAGGTCACATGAAAAGAAAACGGATACGGGAAAAGCGTAGGAGCTTCGGCATCCGCAGCAAGAGCAGCGACCGTAAAAAAACGTGAAAGATCCATATTTATCATACCTGTCCAATACTTATAATATGCAGAAAATCCATCTGTGAAAAGTCTGCTCCCTACATTATATCATAATTTGCTGAAAAATTCAACTGGTTTTTTTAAAAAAGAAGACTTTTTTCGAGCTGACGTCAGCTCGACGCCTAGCGGACGGAGCGCAATCACGCTTCGCTCGTAAACTCGCTTACTCTCTGCGAGGCTTTTACTCTGCTTTCGCTCGACGTTAATAAATACAGGTATGGGCATGATATTTGTTGTAGGGGCGCTTTCCGAGCGCCCGTTAAATACACATAATACTAACTGTGTAGGGGCGCACATTGTGCGCCCGTGTTGATTTTATTCGCAAAATACTTTTTCGACAAACTAAAAAGGGCGCACGGAATGCGCCCCTACAATTCGGCTATTCTACGTAAATTATTCTGTAGGGAACGCCGCACTTGACACGTGCCCTCCCCCTCTGTCCTTCGGACATCTCCCCACACCGTGGGGCGTCACCCGGCGTTCCACGGGTTACAATGAAAATTACCAAATCAAATTGTAGGGGCTGCCTTTGGCAGTCCTCATATTTTTTAGACGTTCAGCAATAAAAAGGACGCCCAAAGGGCGCCCCTACACAGTCAGTTTTTATGTGTGTATTTGGTGGGCGAGCGGAACTCGCCCCTACTCTCTAATATCCGAT